>JALCZJ010000019.1 GCA_022690815.1 Ferrimicrobium sp. | reverse complement strand
TTTCCCATCGGTGTAGTGTCACTGAGTGGACTCTAAGCTCTTGTGCCACAACCCAATAGGTACTCACCTTGTTCTAGAGACATGATGGCAAACTATGTTCAAGAGTGACCAACGTAGCCGTATCGGTAGCGTGCCCAAAACGCTGGACGGTGGCATGATCCGCTCGACGCCTTGACATCTCCTATCACACGCTTGGGAGTAGTTTCACATCATCGCCAACGAGCCCCAGGGTGCTCTCAAGGCGGCGTACCAGCCGCTGGTCGTCTAACCCCCACCAGCGCAACCGAACACTTGGTCCCTGGCCTCCTGATCACACGAGCGGGTACCCTGGTACTACGATTGAGGCATGGTAAACACAATTCACGGGGTCGAGGGCCTCAAGGAAATCGTCGGTACCGACCTTGGATACACCGAGTACCGCGCCGTCACCCAGCATCAGATCGATACCTTTGCTGACGCAACGGATGATCATCAGTGGATCCATGTGGACCCCGAGGCCGCCAAAGCGGGACCCTTTGGAACCACGATCGCCCACGGGTTCTTGACACTCTCGCTCGTCTCTGCAATGTTGCCAGAGGTCTTGCAGGTCGATGGCATCTCTATGGGCATCAACTACGGTACGAATCGGGTGCGATTCCCCGCACCGGTACCCGTCGATTCTCGTATTCGTCTCGGTGCAAAACTTGGAGAGGTCACCGATATCGAAGGAGGAGCGCAGGTCCGAGTCGATGTGACCATCGAGGTCGAGGGTGCAACCAAGCCCTCCATGGTGGCTGAGATCCTCTTCCGCTACTATCGTTAGCCGCTGACGCCGCTCAGCAACGCATTCTCGCAACAGCCCTGGCGCCAGGGGGCCGTGAGTCAACCGACGCTGGCGATCTCAAGTTGGAACTACGCGATGAAACGACCTGCAACGGCTACGGCTTTCACAACGGTTCCCACTAACGGACAATAAATGCACCAAGAACCCAAATACCGGCAGCTACCACCAAAATCAAGAACAAGAAGGTGACTGCGAGCTTGAAGATCAGCCGGACGCCGATGAGCACCACCACGATAATGACGAGAAACTCAGGCAAAGTCCGCAAATTCCAACTCGGCAAATGGCTAATGTGCATTGGATATCGTCGCTCCTCTAGTCTCCAGGCAATGCGGTCGCACGTATGATCGTACCGTATCGGGATCAACCGCGAGTTTCAGTATTGCCGAGTCATGTTCGCAAAGGGCATTAGCTCACGAAATAAGAGTAGGGTCGTCGTTATGAAATCTGACGCAACCCCTGCACCGGATCATTGCTGGTCTGAGCTCACGCGACTCGTCCGCCACGGAGCCATGCCATCGGAGACCGCCACAGTGCCCCATGCCCCCACCCTCACCAAAACCGAAGGGCACCACCTTCTCCATGGTGCAAACCGCTCGCTGGTGGCTCTTCAGGAGGCCCTCTACGCCCAAGGTGCCGACGGGCTTCTCGTAGTGCTCCAGGGCTTAGACACCGCAGGCAAGGACGGCACATCGCGTGCCATCTTCGACGGCGTCAATCCTCAGGGGGTGGTGGTTCACGGCTTTAAAGTGCCCACTCCATACGAGGCCGCCCATGACTACCTCTTCAGGATCCATGCAGCCGTCCCTGGGAGAGGGGAGATCGGCGTCTTTAACCGCTCTCACTACGAGGATCTGATCGTACCCTTTGCCACAGGGACCCTCAACGAGCACGATCTACATGCACGCATCCAGGAGATCCATCAATTCGAACGTTACCTACGTGATCAACACATCGTCATCGTCAAGCTCTATCTTCACGTCTCGTACGAGGTACAAGGCAAGCGCCTCCTGCGACGCCTGAGCCGGCCCGACAAGTACTGGAAGTTCTCTCCCAACGACCTCGTCACCCGCGAGCACTTTGAGAGCTATGCCAACGCCTATCGCCGCATCATCCCAGCCACATCGTTCGACGAGGCTCCGTGGCACATCGTCCCAGCAGATCACAAGTGGTATCGCAACGCCATCGCCGCCGCTATTGTCAACGACGCGCTCACACAACTCGCGCCACATGTGCCGAGCGTCGATATCGCTCACATCAAAAAGATACGGGCAACGCTCGAAGGCGAGCTCAACCGACACCACACCGAGGACCGGCCTGGCTAACGCTATCGCCTGAGAAGCGCCATCACTCACTCGCCGTCTTGGCTTGCGCGTCCACATAAGGCGCATGGTCGGGGCGAGCCTTGCTTGTCTAGGGGATCCGATGTCGAAGGGCTGGCTTGAGAGTTCAGGCGCAGATCAAAGCACATGCGCGAACCACCGACGCTGACATCGCCCCGCTGGCAACATCTGCGAAAGCGATCTTCCCAACGTACGCTTTGTCGCCACTACACCGCCGATTCGGCGTCACAGGAGACCAACCCTGAGGCCGTGCTGGACGACCTTGTGACTCCGAGCCCAACGAACGACGCCCATAATCGACACGCATCAATGGCCGTGCCCTTCGCCCCATGATCATGCTAGGCACTACGCCCCAGTGCTTTTTCGATGGGTGCTTTTTCGAGGAACTCGGATCTCTTCGCCAGGGAACCACCCGCACCTTGGCGCGATACCCGCCAGGGAACTGGTCAGTGAAACCAGGTCTTGGCGTACATCCGTGAGTGTGGATGGACGAACAGCGCAAACATCACGATAACCAAAATGACGTTCAAGAGCTCAGCACCAAAAAGCGCCGAAAGACCAACGGTCAGCCCAAGGTAGATCAGCAACAGCAACGGGAGCCCAGTTGCCAGCAACGCTGCGTAATACCCGTACTTACGCGCATTCGCCACGCCGTAGGCACCGCCAAGCGGCAAAACGATGTCGATCAAGAGAAACGGCAGGGACAGGCCACCGCCGAAAAGAAGACCCAAGATTGCAAGGGCCGCATTCAGGTAAAGAAGGAGGACGCCGATCTGCAAGGTCTGCGGCTGCGTCCGATCAAACAGCTTGAGTTCTCTCATGACTCCAGTGTAACCTAGTTGTACGAATAAATCCCAACACAGCTCTCAGGAAATCAGTCTCCCGTCATTTTAGCTTCCGCTGTGAAGTAAGCTGACAGCATGGAAACTCATCACAGCTCCCATCGTGACATCTCCGGCGGAGGTGCCCGTGCTGCGGTGTTCGGCGTCTCTGATGGCCTTTTATCGAACGTCGCCTTGATCCTCGGTGTCGCCGGCGCCCACCCCGCTCCAAAAGCGGTCGTGATCGCTGGCTTAGCCGGCTTGGTGGCTGGTGCCTTCTCCATGGGGGTCGGCGAGTACATCTCAATGGGAGCACAACGAGAGCTTTTTGCTCATGAACTCCGTATCGAAGAGCGCGAAATCCAGGAACGTCCAGAGGCCGAGACCCGCGAACTGGAACAGCTCTACGTCTCGCGAGGAGTCCCCACCGAGCTTGCTGCTGAGGTCTCGAAATACCTGATGCAAAACCCCGACACGGCGCTCAAGGTCCACGCGCAGGAAGAGCTCGGTGTAGCACCTGACTCCATCGGCTCACCCATTCAAGCCGCATTGGCATCGTTCTTCTCGTTTGCTGTCGGCGCCGTGATCCCGCTGATCGCCTGGTTCATCACCGTTGGGACGGCGGCTGTGGTCGCATCAGCCATCTCGGCGGGCGTTGCAACCCTGCTTGTCGGGGGTGGCCTCGCCGCCATGACTGGCCGGAGTGTTAGCAAGGGTGCCCTGCAGCAGTTCCTGTTGAGCGCGATAGCAGCGTTAGTCACCTTCGGTGTTGGCTACCTGCTTGGAACGGCAATTCACTAACGAGGCGTCTGGGGGACACCCGCGGCGCTAACAATGGGAGGCTCCCGCAACGATGACCGCACAATTGGAACCATCTCCAACCACAAACGAACAAAGTCCACCACCGAACGTCCCTTATTGCTATCGACCGTTAGCTTTCGATTACCAACACTCCTCGTAGCAATTTAGGTGCCGAGCATGCACGCGCAACAGCTCGGTTACGGCATCAGTTGCAACGAAGGTGACTTGTCCGAGAAGTCAGGGAAATCATGGTCACGGGCTTTCCTTTCTGATTGTCGTTGTTTTCTTACTGATCTTTTACTAGGAGATCCAACACAACCAGTTCACTCACCTCAATTTTTATTCACCACGATCATTCGTGGGCCATACACAAGTTGTTTTCATACTTACTTGCACCCTCTAGGAGCGTGAGGCACAATCCTAACACCCTATACATGGAAGCTGTTAGTCGCATCAGCATGCACACGAAATGCTCGTATCTCAACCATATAATTGAATTATGCAGCTCTACCCAATTCTCACCTATGCTCCTTTGGATAACGGGTTTCAGCGATAACATGTGGCAAAAATTCGCGAGGATACCCACAGATCCACAACAGGTCTGAACCTTGAGGCCTGCCCGGACATGGCCTACCTAATGTGGGTTAGACTTCTATGGTCGGGCTGGCGGTGGCAAAACCTCCCCTTCTCTTGGTCCCCAGTCTCGACGTCTACCACACCAGTTTTTTCGTGGCTACAGCGGTCGACCCCACAACGTGTTCAATGCCACTGGATTGGAAAGCGACCAAGACGATCGCAAATGATCGAGGTGTGCCACCGAAATCGATAATCGATTAGCCGAGTCGGAGTTTGAGGGCCGTCGTACCTACGAAACTTAGCGACGAGACGCTTCTGATTTCGCCTTTCAGGGCAGTCCACGACCTCTGCTACGACTTGACTAAGACGAGCCACGGTGCCAAAGTGGATCCCATCGAGCCTCAACCCATGGCCTTGGAGAACCTCAGCCTTAATGGCAAGCATCCTAAGATTTTTGGTTGCAATTTCACTGATAGATGGGCTTCATAGGCCACAAATTCAGCCTCGCTTTTGGGCTTACGGTCTAATCCTTCCAAGACAAAGGACTCCAAGAATCCTGGCTAAAAAGGCCTCTCTGAAATGCTGCGCTCCTCTTCCTGGACAGACTTGCGGCGTCCGAAGAAGCGGGGTCTACTCTCATCCAAGTCCGTCTAGTCGTAACCCCTCTTTACTGAACACTAGTAGCTGGGAAGCCAGCGCTCGCACACACTGATACTGAGACCTAGGGCTTCCCTACCAAGGACTCTGGCGTCTCCTTGGACCGGACTCTCACCGGCTAGCCATCGTGAACTTATCGCTCGGTCTATGTCAACTGAACTCCTTGTTTACTGTGACATACGTCCGAGCTTGTGGACGCACGTAGACTCACGCATATGGCTTTAGCGCACACGATCGAGACTCGACGGGTCATCACCATCCACGATGGCGTTACCGGTCTCATCATGGATTCCCTACTTCAAGAGCAACCACTGGTCATCGACGTGACGTGGCCTGGGGGCGAAACCCACTTCACCACGACTATGCGAACACCAGGAGACGATTTCGCACTAGCCGTGGGTCTCCTGGCCACTGAAGCCCAGGTCACGAGGGAGCTCATTCATCAAACCCGTTACTGCGTCGGTGCCGGCAATACCCAGGATTACAACAAGGTCACCGTCTCGCTTAAACAGCCAATCGACCTGCAACCGCCAAGCCTACGCCCGGTGTCCTGTGGATGGTGCGGCGTCGCCGATCTCGTCGATCGACTGATACCCACGACCACGACAGCGATCGATGCCATGGTGAGTACCGACGAACTCTTCTCGCTCGCCAACGAGTTCGGCGAGCGTCAACGCCAATTCGCTAGCACCGGCGCTTCCCACGCCGCGTTGCTTAAGACTCATGATGGCTCACGTATCATTGGGGAGGATGTCGGTCGACACAACGCCCTCGACAAGGCCATTGGTCACGCCGTCCTCGACCAGATTGAAATTACCAACGGCATCGCCCTGCTCTCGGGAAGAGCCGGATCCGACCTCGTGCTCAAGGCCGCTCGGGTTGGGCTTGCCTACGTTTGCTCGGTGTCAGCCCCTACCGCCCTCGCGGTCGACCTCGCCAATGAAGCGGGCATTACGCTGATCGGCTTCCTGCGACCAGGCAGGATGAACATCTACAGCCACCCAGAAGGGATCACTGAAACTTATGACGCGACCCGCGCCCTGCGCTGAACTCTGCGAATTCGCCGGATAACCCGTCGCTCTTCTTCGTCCTTGCCGCCCCATATGCCGTACTCTTGATTCGTCCGCAAGGCGAACTCAAGGCACTCAAGTGACACCGGACAATCGGAGCAAAACTCTTTCACGCGCCGAATCTGAATCTCGGCGTCACCCGTCACCCCAACGGGGAAAAACCATCCCGGATCAGTATCACGACACTTCGCGTTGCTACGCCACGCCTCATAATCCCAGGTCGCCAACTTCGCCGACTCCATCGAGCACCTCCGAATTCGTTCCTTGGAACCTCGATCCCCCGAGTTCGAGCTACCAACCGAGTCGTCAAACCAACGAGCAGTGCTCACGCCGGACGTCATTGTCCCTCAGCTCATCGCCCACTTGACCGGACGACAATATAAGTATAATACAAGCTTGCGACCATCGGTATACAGAAAGCCACAATAACTCTGATAACGTCGCAAGGTTGATAATCCTTCCGACAATCGCGCGTATCGATTATTACTAGCGATTGTCACAGTCTCACGTGCCTCGCTCGATACACCGTGCCCTACTGGATCTCTAGCACCCCAGCAGTATCCTTCAAGCTTGCGCCCTACTCCCCCCCTTCCCCGCCGATTGCTTCAAGCCGACCGATCATTCCTCGGACCACAGCAGCCGTCTCGATAGGTGCCACACGCAAGACATCGTGTCCCGCTGAGGGCAGCACCTCGAGCTGGACATCCGCCAAATGCTGTGCGGCTTGCGCCATGGCTGCCAGCGGAACCACCCGATCACGAACGCCGACGATGACGATCGAAGGACAGACAACCAGGGGAAGTTCCCCCTCAACCAGGCGCAATTCGCCGAGTAAATGACGCTGCTCGGCAAGGAAGCTACGCCTGGTGCGCCGAAACTGCGCTCTGCGTGCTGGCCCAAGGCTCACCCCTGCGATCAGTGCCGAGGTCATCTGTCCGATAAAACGGGCGGCCAGCAGCCGGTCGATCGCCACCAACGAGCGCTGGGTGATCGGAGGAGCGATCAGGATCAGACCCGCAACACGATCAGGGAAGAGCTGCGCTGTTCGAACCGCGATGGTAGCGCCCAACGAGTGTCCAATCAGCAGCACGCGGCGCGTCTCAAACTGGCGTGCCACCCACTCGGCGTTACCCTCTATCCCAATAACGCCCAGTGGATTCGACCCCCACCCTGGTCGATCCAGACAACGCAGACGCAACCGGGGCTCCAGCCACTCAGACACCAGGGCAAAATCTTCCTTTTGTCCCGGTTGTCCGTGGAGGAACACCACCTCAAGATCACTCCTGGTCATGAAGTTTCACGTTGATGCGCACCTCGGAGCGCGCCAAGTAAATAAGCGCAAGGATCTCCACCGCGAGGGCGATCACGCTTACTGGCGTACGCACCCCGCCTGCAAACAATGGCGTCTGCAACGCTGCGGTGCTGATGGCGATCGCGGCGATCGGTTCCCCAACCGTCACCAGCGGGAGGACGCGCGCGAGACTCTGTTGCTGGAAGGCACTTTGTACCACCAGAAGGGCCAGGGTCCCCACCACGACCAACACCCAAAGCTCCCAATGTTCGAGGGTTCGCACTGCCCCTTCGTCGCTCCAGACGATTCCTACCTCACGCTCAAAGATCGAGACAACCCCGAGCAGCAGCGCTCCAACCATCGCCTGGATGCGCCCATGGCCCGCAAGCGCCGGACGAAGCACCGTGATAGTAGCAACACCAACCGCGATGCCGATGACACCAACCACGATGGATGGTCCGACATAGATCATATGACCGCTGGCCTGGGGGCTGAGCACCAAAAATGCGATCAAGGCCCCACAGCTCACCAGCAGAGCGATCACATCCCCAACAGCAATGGGCCGACGTGCAAGAAAGTGCTCGAGGAGGATGGCCAAGACAAATCCGCTGGCCAAGATCGGCAAAACCTGTGCTACTGACCCATATTTCAGTGCAAAGAACTGTGCGGCCCCACCGACGACATCAAACACTGCACCAAGGCCGAAACGCGGATTGGCCAACAGCTTCCACAGGAGGCTGAACCGAAGATTCAACTCGCTTGCCGACACCGTGCTTGCCTGAAATTGGAGCACCGCAGCCATTCCAAAACAAACCGCAGCCAGGAGAGAAAGAAGCACCACCACGAGGTCTCTTATTCTATGGCGTCCGAATAAGATGTGTGTCAATGTCAAGCACAAAGGCACTCCTGATCTCTGCTCGGATGGGGGGCGGTCACGATGGCGCCGCCCGAGCGATCACCAACAAATTACGCAGCTATGGGATCGAATGCGAGACGCGCGATTTTCTTGATGCTTCTCCCCGGATGGGCCGCTTGCTAGAGCGTGGGTTTAAATTAGAGGTCAAGCGAGCCCCGTGGGCCTACCAGCTCGAGTTCTGGCTATGGAATCGGTTCGCCCCTATGGCCACCTTCACACGTCGAACATTGCAGACGTTCTTCCAGCGGGGCGTAGTCAAATGGATCGAAGAGTCGGATCCTGACATCATCATCGCACTACATCCGTTCAGCGCTCAACTCCTTGGCCAGATGCGTCGGCACCACAATCCAGTCATCTCGCACCGACCGATCGCCACGTTCCTCACCGACTACTCCGTCCATCCCTTGTGGGTGCACCCCGATGTTGATCTCCATCTCTGCGTCTCCGAGACCGCGGCCGAGCAGGCCAAGTGTCGCGCAGGCGCCTCTGGTGACATCGTGGTCGCCGGCCCGTTCGTGGACTCTGCGTTCTTTGAAACGATCGATCGCCAGGCTGCACGAGAGGCGCTCGGTCTCCCAGATGACAAGATCATCGCATTAATCTCGTCAGGATCTTGGGGGGTCGGTGATATCGCTGAGACTTTTGCACTCATCGCCAGCCATGACGATCTCCACCCTGTCGCCCTCTGTGGGCACAACGACGAACTCCTGCACCGTCTCGCTCCCTATCCCAACGGCACCGCCGTCGGTTGGACCGAGGATGTTCGGCTGTATATGGCGGCATCTGACGTCATCATCCAGAACGCCGGCGGACTTACTGCTCTCGAGGCGATGGCCTCACGGCGCCCGGTTCTTTCGTTTCGCCCCATCGTTGGCCATGGCCGCGAAAACATCGCCGCGATGGACTCGGTGGGCGCCACGATCTGGTGCCAGTCCCCCCAACAGTTGATCGACGAGGTGCGCAAACAGGGCGTCGCACCGCAGATCCAGGTCGCCAAGCAGCTCGAACAGTTTCAAACTAAACCCCAACAACCCATTCTCGAGCTTCTCCACGAGGCCCGCCTGTCGCCAACGACTCGCCATGGCGTCCTGGCACGACGCCTCACTCGATCGGCTGCAACGTTGGTGGTCTTATTTGTCGTTGCCAACCTCCTTTCTGGTGTGATTGGCTATCACGGCCTCAATCTCACCAGAACAGCGAAGAAGTCAAATTATGTTTATGTCTCCGCTCGCTTATCCTCAGAGGCGCTGGCCAACCCCGCCATCGACCAACTCGTTACCAATGCCGGCATCGGCGTGGTCGTCACCGGTCAACAGGCGATTGCCGATCCGACGGCTGTACGCTCCGCCTATCGCAACGGGGTGGGGATCATCAACGGCGGAACGGGCGCCTCATCGGACTTCAACTTCATCCTTCCGGACAATGATCTCTCAACGGGACGCGCCGACCTCGCACGTATACTCGGACTCCAGATCAACACCTACCTCCCCCAGAATACGATGAACGCTGTAGACCTTGCGTGGGCCTCGATCCATCACCAGACCGTCGTTCCTGCTCGAATCATTAGCCACCACTTTGACATGAAACCAAACCCGGGAGCCATTCTCGAATTGAACTTAAGCCATGACTCGGCGGCAACAGCTTTGTCGATCATCAAGTCTGAGCTAAACCATCTGACAAATGACCACCTGATCCTCGCTCCTTTTGCCACGCTGCATACCCATGTGAGCGCGCGCGCATGAAGACGACGACGGCCCTCGCAACGATCGCCGGCACCAAGCTTGCCATTCACGTTGGCTCCTTCGTGACCCACACATGGATACTCGCTCCAATCACCGCTCCATGGTTGCTCGGCTTTGGGCACCCTCAATCAGTCGCGCTTACCTTCGACGATGGTCCGGACCCGATCTCGACACCGCTCGTCCTCGATGCACTTGAGGCCAACGGCGTGCAGGCCACATTTTTTCTGCTTGGCGAGATGATCGATCGCCAGCCTCAACTCGCGCGCGAGATCGTCGAGCGTGGACACGAGGTTGGGACACACGGGTATTGGCACAAGAATCACCTCTTCCGGAGCTCTCGCAGTGTTCGCTATGATCTCGCCCGAGCACTGGATGCGACCGAACGAGCAACCGGGGTGCATCCAGCCTGGTACCGCCCACCGTATGGAGTTGTCACCCGTGCCGACCTCGCCGCCGCCCATGCCCATGGTTTGCGCATCGTCCTCTGGGGCACGTGGGGCCGCGACTGGCGTCGACAGGCAACCTCTGTCTCGGTCATGGCAGAGCTTCGTTCCCGCTTTCGCCCCGGCGTCACGATACTCTTGCACGACAGCGACTACACCTCCTACCCTGGCTCCTTTCAAGCCACACTGAAGGCGCTTCCTCAGTTAGTCGACCTCGTCAACTCCCAGCAGCTAGGCTTCTCCGTCCTCTCGGGGCACGGGATTTGAACCTTGTGGATTGAGCTTGGAGCGCAGCCATGGCGCCAGCAGGCGCCGTGCTAGGACTTGCAGACCACTCGCGATTGGGATACCCACCAACGCTCCTGGAATGCCGGCAAACTGCGCACCTACCAGCACTGCAAGCAAGATCCACAGTGGGTTCAATTGAACCGTCCGCGAGAGGATCACAGGATTCAGAATGTGATTCTCAATCTGCTGATAGATCACGAAGACCACCAACACGATGATCGCTGCGACGATCCCGTGCAGTAGCGATAAACCAACCGCCGGAATACCAGCCAAGAGCCCGCCCACCAACGGAATCAGATCGACCAATCCCACCCAGACGGCGACGAGCAACGCAAAAGGCAAGCCCAGTGACTTAAAGGCCACGTAGACGACGACCCCTGCAATGATCGAGGTTGCGAGATTGCCGAGCACATAGCCACTCACAGCAACAGCCGTCTCGTGCAAGGCATCAAGAAAGTGACGGCGGCGAACCTCGGGAAGTAAACCAGCGATCACATCGATCGCCTTTGGTCCCTCCAATGAGAAGAACACCGCCAACATCGCGGTAATGACGACGTCAGCCAGGAACGAAAGTACCCCCGTGGCAGCCAGCAAAGCTGGAACCAGCGCTGTACTTGCAACCTTGGCCAATCCTTGGGCTGAGAGATTCAAGTAATGTTCGATATGGAACTTGGTCAACAGCGAATTGAGATGGGACTTCTTGTGCCCAACGTCTCGAATGAGCGTCGGAAGATCATTAGCGAGTCGCAACCCTGCGGAATAGAGTGGCACGCTAAAGATAAACAAAATTCCAACCAGCACCACGGCCGCAACGAACACGGTCAAGGCGACCGCCGCACCCCGAGGCAGGTGGGCACGCATCAGCAGTTTGACAAGCGGCTCCAAAATCACGGCACCGACGATGGCAACCAGCACTTCAATCGTGAGGTGCCGAAGATACAACAGGACAATAACCACCAAGACGAGACCGAAGAGGCCAACCTCCGCGAGAAAGATCTGTCGGCCCAAGCCGCTATATCGACCCGGTGCGTCAGCTCGTGCCATCAGGCTCCATCAACAATCTCCTCGAACCAACAGCATCCCAAGGTTGCACCAATTGACCTCGCCTCTCACCCAACGATGAGCGTACCTTAGTGTCTCACACAACGTTGACCAACGCCGACACCGCCCCGATCGCTCATAGGCTACCCCCGATCGATCAAGCTACTGTTTCACAAGGAGTCGTCACGCAATCGAAGCTACTCCCCGATCAACTGACACCCGAGCATTGACAACCACTTGGGGGAACCTTTTCTGGAAAGCCTCCACTAAGGTAAATGGGGTGAGCACGTGGAGGTCGAGGAGCGGTGACGGACGCCGCAATAGCTCTCACCGACTCCCGACTGATCAATCGCGTGAGGTTATCACCGGGACACGTCGCAGTCTCGGTAAGCTGATTCGCCACTTCGCCATCCGCGGCATCTGGGGTTTTGCCATCCTTTTGGTGATTGAGTACCTCGTAATTCCCCAGATCGCCGGTGCAAGAAAAACCCTGCATCTCTTGAGCCAAGCCAACTATTGGCTCGTTCCGCTGGCCGTCGTCGCCGAAGCGTTCTCACTCTTTGCTTATGCCAAGCTCACCTCGGCCGTCCTGCCGCACCCTCAGCCCTCACTGAAATCACTCGCAAAAGTCGACATGTCAGGGCTCGCCGTCTCTCATGTGCTCCCAGGCGGGACAGCGAGCGGTGCCGGTCTCACCGTCCGCCTCTTGAATGGACTCGGGGTGCGAGGCACCGATGCCGGGGTCGCCCTCGCGACCCAGGGAATCGGCTCCGCAGTCGTGCTCAACGCCATGCTCTGGCTTGCACTCATTATCTCGTTACCACTCTTTGGTTTCAACACGTTGTATCTGATTGTCGCCGCTCTCGGCATCGTCCTCATGGCGGCCGTGATCGTGCTCGTCTTGACACTGACGCGAGGCAACGATCGGGTCGTCGTCCTCGTTGACAAATTGGTCGGCAAGGTTCCGCTCCTGAAACGAATCCAGGCCCCGTTACACTCCGGCGTCATCAGGGCCGGAGAGCGCGTTCGCTCCCTTATGAGTGATCCTGAACTGCTCAAGCGAGCGATCTTCTGGGCGGCGTGCAACTGGCTCTTCGACGCCCTGAGTCTCTGGATCATGTTGCTAGCATTTGGCTCCCTTGTCAATCCGGATGCGCTATTGGTGAGTTACGGCATCGCCAACGTAGCAGCTGCCATCCCCATCACGCCGGGCGGCCTCGGTGTCGTCGAGGGAATTATGATACCGCTCATCACTGGATTTGGTACCGCGAAGGGCATCGCCATACTCGGCGTGCTCTCCTATCGACTTTTTAACTTCTGGATTCCCATCCCAATCGGCGTTGGCACCTACGTATCATTGAAATTGAGCCGAGGCGAGGCGATCACCATGGAGCTCGATAAGATCGAGCCACCCCCAGACGACGAAGAGTCTCCAGAGTAGACGGGCCATAGTGCACCGGTCACCCAAGGCACGTTGGCGGTGCTTGAGCCTTCGTTGGACAGCGCCTTCGTTGGACAGCGCCTTCGTTGGACAGCCCCTTCGACCAAACCCACGAACCGTAGCCGGCGGTCCAGAGCACCATCAGAGGACTGCCACCAGTTGCGGTCGTCAAGCCCTCGATCTGGAGCTATGGATCGACCGAGCCCGTGTCGTTCGGGGCAAGTGGCGGAACAAACGTTCGGTAAGCACTCCTGCAGACAGACGCACGTGCAGACTTACGCCAGCATTGCGATCGACGAGGTGCCCCGTGAGCAAAGCTGACCAAAACCCAGGTCAGGCAGGCGTTCTCAATGTCCGAAGGAGGCCACACAACGTGACCTCCCTAACAAGGACTTAGCCTCGCTGCATGATGATGTGCGTTGGCAGACCCTGAGCCACCTCGGCGGCCTCCGGGTACATTTCGGAAAGTGTCGGGTGCGGATGGATCGTCAGGGCAAGATCGTCGATCGTGGCTCCGAGTTCGATCGCCAGCGCCGCCTCACTGATCAGGTTTGACGCGTCCACACCAACGATATGAACACCGAGGAGTCGCTTGCTATCCTTGAGCGCGATCAACTTTACCTCGCCTACCGCCGCTCCGAGCACGATCGCTCGACCATTCGCGCGATACGGAAAACGAGCAACTACGACGTCATCGCCATGGCGGGTGCGCGCCTCCTGCTCGCCGAGCCCGGCCGAGGCCACCTCAGGCTCAGTGAAGATCACCGCCGGGATCACCGTCGCATCATTGCCCGCAGCATGACCAGCTGCCACCTCGGCGGCTACTTTGGCCTCGTAATAGGCTTTATGCGCCAGCATGGGTCCAGGTACGATGTCGCCAATCGCGAACACGTGTGGATTCGCCGTTCGCATCTGCTCGTCGACGATCACGCGCTGATCAGCCCCGATGGTCACACCAGCCTCACCCAGCCCAAGATCAGGACCTAAGTTAGGTACCCTGCCGACCATGACAGCGACGGAACCTGCACGGATCTCCTTGGAGTCGCTCCCATTCTGGATCTCGACCACCACGGCATCGCCAGCGATCTTGAAACCCTTCACAGCGATTCCGGTATGGACCTCGACGCCCATCTGCTTGAGCACGCCACGCAGCGTGCGCTGGATCTCTGGCTCAACACCCATAAGGATCTCGGGCGCCATTTCCAAAATCGTGACCCTGGTGCCGAGACGAGCATGGGCACTGCCGAGCTCGATCCCGATATAGCCTCCCCCGATCACGATCAGGTCGCGACGCACAACCGGACTGAACAGCAGATCGGTTGAGTCCAGCACCCGCTGATGGTCGACGGCAAACCCATCTAACTCTCTGGGTGATGATCCGGTCGCCAAGATGCAATCCTTGAACTTGATGCGACTCGTCTCGTGTGCAGCACGGATGCGGACTTCATTGGGGCCGACAAAGCTCGCTTCTCCCTCAACGATCTCGACATCTGCAGCCTTGAGCAGTTGTCGAACGCCTGAGGTCAACCGCTCAACGCTCCCAGTAACCGTTTGACTCAGCGCGATCGGGTCGATATGGGCATCCTCGGTGACGACGCCCCTCTTGGCCAGCCCGTCAAGCTCATGAAAGCGGTTCGAAAGCTCAATCAAGGCCTTTGACGGGATGCAACCGACATTAAGGCAAACGCCTCCGATGTCCCCGCGCTCCACCAGCGTGACACTACGGCCAAGCTGTGAAGCGCGGATCGCTGCACTGTATCCACCCGGTCCTCCGCCGATGACGACCAGGTCTGCTTGCTCTGTAAATTCGCCGACAACCACCTAGCGCATCTCCAGTATCAGTTGCACCGGATCACTCAACAGCGAGATCACCCGCATCAGGAATCGCGACGCATAGCCACCATCAATAATCCTGTGATCGAAGGTGAGCGAGAGCGTCATGACATCACCGACGCCAACGGTACCATCGCCAAGCACGACCGGTCGCTTTCGAATCGGCCCGACACCGAGGATACCCACCTCTGGATAGTTGATAATCGGTGTCGCGTAGACACCACCGATGGTCCCGTAGTTGGTGATCGTGAAGGTCGACCCCGTCAGCTCCGAGGAGGTCAATGTGTGGGCACGAGCTCCCTCAATAAGCCGAGTCAGCTCCCGAGATAGCCCAAGCACCGATCGCTCGCCAACCGAACGAAGGACTGGGACCATCAACCCTTGAGGATCATCGACCGCAAAGCCAAGATGCACGTCACGATAGGTGACGATCTCACCAGCCTCCTCATCGAGGCGACCATTGAGGTCGGGAAACTCCGCCAACACGCCAGCAACCGCCTTGGCAATCAACGGCAGATAACTTATGCGCTCCGGCGCCAACCGTTCGTTCATGTCGTGACGAAGATCGACCAGCGCGTTGACGTTTGCCTCTTCAAAAACAGAGACCTGTACCGCGTGCGACCAAGAACGTGCCATGTTTTCAGCAATGCGCTTGCGAATCCCCAATAGAGGCCTTCGCTCCTCGCGGGCCGTGGGACTAACCGCTGAAGTCTCAGGGCTCTGGCGCGTAGTCAAAGGACTCATGGTCTCAGGCGGCGCCATCGCTGCACGTGGTCGCTCATGGGGTGCCCCAGCACCAGCCGCCATTGCCTGGAGATCCTCAGCCAAGACGCGTCCATCAGGACCCGTTCCTCGCACGAGGTTGATATCGAGGCCGAGCTCGCGGGCCAACCGACGAACCGCTGGTGTCGCGAGTGCGCGGCCCTTTGTTTCACCCGCCCGGCCCAAGGACGGTTCGCGCGCTCCAGAAGGCACGGCCCCAGCCGTCGACGGGCCAACCGTCGAGGTGACCTCAGATCGTGCTTGCGGCGCCATTGGCGGCACTACCGATTCCGAGCCCTTCTCACTCGAGACCTGATCGGTCGAGAAGGCGACGACAACCTCACCAACGTTGACGGTATCGCCCTCACGGAACAGCACCTTGTCGATCGACCCAGTGACCGGCGCACCAATCGTGACGACCGACTTGTCTGTCTCAACATCGAGCAGCGGCTCGTCGCGCTTGACGTCATCACCCTCGTGGTGATACCACTTCACGATCTGGGCCTCGTGTAACCCCTCCCCTACATCGGGAAATTTCCACTCCACAGTCAATAACTCCTTAAAACCGTACCGACGAGAGGGCAGCAGTGACGACCTGAGAAGTGTCTGGCAACCAAAGATCTTCAAACATTGTCATCGGATACGGTGTGTCGTATCCCGTCACCCGAAGCACTGGAGCCTCAAGGTAGAGGAACGCCTTCTCTTGGATGATGGAGGCGATCTCGCCACCGAAACCAGAAGTGCGCACAGCCTCATGCACAACGACCGCACGTTGGGTCTTTTGTACCGAGGTCACAATCGTCTCTTCGTCCAACGGCGTAAGCGTGCGAAGATCAATAACCTCAGGCGAGATGTCGTACTGGGCAACCAGCTCATCAGCGGCGGCTAGCACCAGAGCCATCGACGGGCCCCAGCCAATTAGCGTCACATCGGTTCCCTCGCGGACCACGCTGGCTTTACCGAGCGGAACCCGATAGGGCTCCTCGGGGACCTCATCACGGAAGGCACGATAGAGCCGCATCGGCTCGAGGAACAACACCGGATCCGGATCGTCAATGGCGCTCAGCAGGAGACCCTTGGCGTCGTAGGGATTCGAAGGAGTGACGACCTTGATCCCCGGCGTATGAGTAAACAACGCCTCCAGCGAGTCTGAATGGATCTCGGGTGCCTTCACACCGCCACCAAAGGGGGCCCGAATCACCATCGGAGCACTGTAACGCCCGAGCGATCGAAAGCGCACCCTCGCCGCCTGGGAGGCGATTTGGTCCATCGTCTCGTAAATGAAACCAAAAAACTGAATCTCGGCGACCGGCTTCATGCCAGCCATAGCCAAGCCAACCGAGGTGCCCACGATCCCTGACTCTGCGAGCGGTGTATCGATGACTCGATCAGGACCGAACTTGTCAAACAAACCATCAGTGATGCGGAAGACACCGCCGTCTTTACCAACGTCCTCGCCGAGGACAACGACCGATGGATCTTCGGCCAGCGCCAACTCCAACGCCTGATTCAGCGCCTGTGCTATCGTCAATTTCGCCATCTCAGGCACCCACCTCTTTCACTCTGGCTTCGAACTGCGCTCGTTGAGAGGCAAGATTCGTCGGCATCGTTGCATACACGTTGTCAAAGAGCACGAGCGGCGACATACTAAGGGCCTCACGAAAGATGGCCAAGATCTCCTCTACCTTTTGCTCCGACTCCGCGTCAAGGGTGACCAACTCCTCATCGGTCAAAAGACCCTGGGCGCGCAGCCACTTTTCGAGGCGCAGCAACGGGTCACGACGACCCCACGTATCCTCCTCTTCAGTGCCACGGTACTTACCAGGATCATCAGCGGTGGTGTGTGCACCTAGTCGATAGGTGACGGCCTCCACGAGGAACGGACCCTCGCCGTTGCGCACCCGCTCGGTCAGGTCATGCATCAAGTTGGCGACCGCCACGTAGTCATTGCCGTCGACTCGAAAGCCTTCGATACCATAGGCTACCGACCGCTGTGCGATGGTCTCGGCATGCATCTGATGGGCCAATGGCACTGAGATAGCCCATTGATTGTTTTCACAGAAAAAGATGAGTGGCACCTCAAGCACTGAAGCGAAGTTCATCGCCTCGTGGAAGTCACCTTGTGATGTCGCACCATCGCCAAAGGTGACAACGGTGGCGACGTTTTCGTGCCGTAGTTTGGTCGCCCACGCGACCCCGACACCGTGCAGCGTCTGTGCAGCAATCACGACCTGCGCAGGAAGCACCTGCTTGCCCACGGGAATATCCCCAAGACTGGGGTGACCCTTGGAAAAGAAGAGACCATGCTCCATGGGAACGCCGCGCAAATAGCTGGCCGCCCAGTCACGATAGGTCGGCACTAGCCAATCGCTATCGTTTAACGCCGCGACGGCACCCATCTGGGCCGCCTCCTGGCCTTTGAACGGCGCATACGTCCCAATGACGCCCTGGCGCTGCAGATTCCACGCCCGCTCGTCAAAGGTCCGCAGAAAACGCATCGTCGTGTAGGTTTCCTTTAGACTCTCCGCGCTCAAGACTCCGAGCTCGCCGGTGAGATTACCCTCTTCGTCAAGCCGCTGAATCAGCGGAAACATCTCGATACCATCGGTCACGAGAGACCACCCCCTTTCTGGGTTGTCTTCGAACATCGCCATCTATGTGCTGAGACGGCCAGTTCGTCCTCCGTCAACGGTCTTGGGATCGCCAAGCCACCAACGCCACTTACTAATAATAGTGCATCAGCGTCCAAGGGCCAAGACCGACCTCGGTCATTACTCTGTCCCAGATTAGAGTCGAAACGTTACCGGCTGGTTACAGCCGTCAAAACTCCTCGCCACCAAGGGCGCGCAAGAGGGCTAACGCGATGCCGATTCCCCGTCGGGTTGACGGCCAACGCAGTTGTCGTGCCAACTCACGCCAGCTCGGAACATCAGCCGAAGCAACCTTACTCGAGGTCGCTTTGATGCCTTCGGCCAGGCGCTCTACCAAGAGCGGCGTGTATGAACCCGTCAACAACGACAGTTTCGCGATACGCGTAATCGCAGCCCGACCAGATGGAGAGTCGATCTGGTCAAGCACCACGGCAAGCGCATCGGCTCCACCGCCACGAACCGCTTGAATGATCTCTGCGACTTTGGTGCTCTCTCCCAGTTCATGCCGAGGCACGCTCTGTCGAACGACGGGGACCGCCGTGGGCGTGTAGTCAATCGGTTCAGCCATCACTCACTCACTTTCGATCATCACTTCATGGTCAATCGCGTGCGACACAGCCGACGCAACCGGGTTCTGGTAATCGGCGCGGGAACGCTTGGCATCGATGTTGACTCCTCGCTGAGGCGTGCGTTGTCCGTAACGGAAGTTATTCTCCGGTAGCGCACGCCGAGGGCGGTCTTGGAGCACCTCCATCTTGGCCGCCAACTCCTTGAACGCCGGGGTATGGGTCGCCTCGTCCACCTCCGAGGAGGTCAAAATGTTGACCGCCGACTCGTTGAGGCGGGCATTCATCGGTAGATACACTTGGTTCCCTCGCACCCGATCGGTCACCACAGCACGCACCTTGATCGAACCTCGACGTGAGGTGAGCCGCACCAACGTGCCATCGACAACTCCACGTTCGGTCGCGAGTTCGGGAGAGACCTCGACGAACGGCTCCGGCGTGTGCGCAGCAATCCCCGGCACTCGATAGGTCATGTTGCCCTCGTGGAAATGTTCTAGAAGCCGTCCGTTGTTGACGTGGATATCGTAGACCTCGTCAACCTGATCGGTCGGCTCCTGGAATCCGACCGGATGAAAGCGGGCCTTGCCTGACGGGAAGTGAAAACGATCCAGATAGAGGATCGGCGTGTCCACGCCATCGCGAGCCACCGGCCACTGCAGCGACCGATATCCCTCGAGGCGCTCGTACGAGACCCCTGCGAACATCTCGGCAAGGCTGGCTGCCTCAGCCATCACCTCACTCGGATCGCAATAGGCCCAGTCAGCCCCCATGGCGTTCGCAATCCCTTGGGTGATCTGCCAGTCCGGTCGTGAGTCACCGAGTGGCTTGAGCGCTGGATACAGGCGTTGGATACGCCGCTCGGTACTCGTGAAGGTGCCAGCCTTCTCGAGCGACGGAGAGGCCGGTAGCACCACATCGGCAAATCGCGCCGTGTTGGAGAAGAAGACATCTTGGACGACGAAGAACTCAAGCTTGCGGAAGGCGTCTTGAACGACATTCGAGTTCGCGTCCACCAACCCCATCTCCTCACCGGTAAGGAGCAGAGCCTTGAGCGAACCGGCATGGATGGCATCGACCATCTCGTGATTGTCGAGACCCTTGGTGGTTGGCATCGATCGGCCCCACGCGGCTTCATACTTGGCAATGACCCCGGCATCGGTAACCGACTCATAGCCAGGAAAGTAGGTGGGCATCGCACCAAAGTCGCTCGCCCCCTGGACATTGTTGTGACCGCGTAACGGATACGCACCGCACCCCGGCTTGCCAAAGTTTCCGCTCATCAACAACAGATTCGCGATCGCTGTTGAGGTATCCGAGCCAGCGCTGTGTTGAGTAACCCCCATTGCCCAAAGCACGCAGAAGGTGCTGGCGTGGGCAAGCTCCTCGAAGACCGTAACCAACGTCTCCTCGGACACTCCAGTGACTTGGGAGGCATAGGCCACCGTGAAGGGCTCGAGGGAGGCGACAAACTCCTCAACACCCTCGACCCGTGTCGCGAGAAACTCCTCGTCGTGATGACCGTAATCGTAGAGGTACTTGCTCGCAGCCGACAGCCAGACCAGATCGGTTCCTGGCCGTGGCGAGAACCAGATATCGGCACGCTGGGCCATCTCATGCTTGCGTAAATCAGCGACGATGAGACGCTGGCCTCGTGACTTGTGTGCCCGTTTCACCCTCGTTGCGATGACCGGGTGGCTCTCAGCGGTATTAGAACCGACGATGAGGACCAGATCACTCGCCTCGATGTCGGTGGCCGACCCCGAGTCTCCGCCATAGCCAACCGTGCGCCACAAACCCATCGTCGCCGGTGACTGGCAGTATCGTGAGCAATTGTCGACATTATGGGTACCGATGACGGCGCGCGCCAACTTCTGAGCGAGATATGCCTCCTCGTTGGTGCATTTTGAAGAGGCGATGACACCGACAGCGTCAGGAGAATCGCGCTCGATGATCGCACGAAGCGATCGCCCGATGTAGGCAAAGGCCTCGTCCCACGAGGTCTCACGAAATCCCTCCCCGTCGCGAATTAATGGATGGGTGAGGCGCTCAGAGCTATTGACGAATTCAAACCCAAACTTACCCTTGACACAGGTCGAGATACCGTTCATGGGTCCATGTGCGGGATTCACCTTGAGAATCGTGCGACCCTTGGTCCAGATATCGAAGGAGCAGCCAACACCACAGTAGGTACACACGGTCTTAGTCTTCTTCACCAGCTGGCGCCTCAGTCGCTCCTCCACCTCCGAGAGGGTAAAGATCGGCTTTAGACCAATGGCTGGCTCAAGGGCTTTGGTGAGGTTGATCATCGGTTCGCGGACCTTGGGTTTGAGGTTTGTCGCTAGTCCCGCCTGCCCGATCATCGACTTCTCCATCAGCGCATTGCACGGACAGACCGTCACACAATGACCGCATCCCACGCAACTGGATTCGCCGGCAGGCACGCCACCATCAAAGACAACGCGTGGTATCGGGAGCGACCAATCGATCGAGAGCGTCTCGTTGACCTGGACCTCCTGACACGCCTGGACACAGCGACCGCAGAGAATGCATTGCGATGGATCGTACCGATAGAAGGGATGAGAGTCATCAATCTCGTAGGGCTTTGGCCGATACGGCTCCGGTTGGTCGTTGATACCCATGTCGCGCACGGTGTTGTGAAGGACACAGTCAGCGTTGTTGTTGTCACAGATCGTGCAGTAGAGGTCGTGATTGACCAGAAGCCGCTGACCAGCACGCTCGCGTTCGCGCTCGGTCGATCGCGTGGACACCACCTCTTGGCCCGCGACGTGGACTTCACAAGCGCGTTGGGTGATTCCATTCACGGTAACGAGGCACAGATCACAGGTTCCAATGGTTCCGAGCATCGGGTGATAACAAACCTGTGGCAACTCGACACCGGCCCGGTTGATCACCTCGATCATCAGCTCTCCCTCGGTGGCCTCGACGGGACTAGAATCGATGGTGACGGATACACGATCTGACAACGCAACCTCCCTTTAGAGCTACAGTA
Source organism: Ferrimicrobium sp. (assembly GCA_022690815.1). Taxonomy (NCBI): domain Bacteria; kingdom Bacillati; phylum Actinomycetota; class Acidimicrobiia; order Acidimicrobiales; family Acidimicrobiaceae; genus Ferrimicrobium; species Ferrimicrobium sp. The sequence goes on along the minus strand of JALCZJ010000019.1, from coordinate 28,389 downwards.
GCACAAGACCAATGCACCTATAACCGACATACCCGGCTTAGGTTATCGCCCGATGGGGTCGACATCGCTGGTGCTTAGCACACACCGGCGAGAAACGGGCCAGCCACGAGCAATCCGGTCACCAACAATCCGGCTACTGCCCTGCAACGGCGCGCTATCGCTAACCTGGTCATTGTGCCAACATCACCTGAACCCACCACCATCGACTACCACTTTGACATCCTCTGTCCGTTCGCCTACATGACCTCGAAATGGATCAGGAACGTTCGAGAACAACAGCCACTCACGATCAATTGGAGGTTTTTCAGCCTCGAAGAGGTCAATCTCGAGCCCGGCAAGATCCACCCCTGGGAACGTCCATGGTCCTATGGTTGGTCGATGCTCCGCATCGCAGCCCTCTTGCGCCGTGAGGATCCCGTGCTCGTTGATCGGTGGTATGCGCTTGCCGGTTTCGCTCTCCACGAGGCAGGGCTCAAACCCCATGACCAGTCAGTAGCTCGCGAGCTCATCAGCGAGCTTGGCATTGACCCCGGGCTTGTCGACACCTCGATGGAGGATCCAACCCTTGACGACGAGATCCGCGCTGATCACCAACGGGTGCTAGACGCTGGAGGCTTTGGGGTCCCAACGCTCATCTTCGAAGGCGGCCACACGCTCTTTGGACCCGTTCTCATCGATCCACCAACTGGTCAGGCCGCCCTCGATCTGTGGGGCATGGTGCAAACCGCAGCGCGTTACCCCAACTTCTTTGAGCTCCAGCAGCCCAAGGGGCCAACGCAGATGCACGCCATCACCCAAGCCCTCAAGCCTTACCTCGAAGGTCGAGACTGGAAGAGCATGAATCGCGGCGTTGAGGTTCAGTTCGATCGCTAACCCGATCCCAGTGAAAAAACAGACATCAACCACGCAAGAGACAAGAGAGGAGACAACCAATGGATCCGGCAATCAAGATGCTCTTCACCGAGTGGGATGCCCTCGATACTCTGATCGACGAGATCGAGAGCGACGATTGGCGCGAGCCATCGATACTCCCCCACTGGACAAACGCCGATATCTTGGCTCACATCATTGGCACCGAGCGATTTCTTAGTGGCGAGCCTACGCCCGATGTATTGCTACCCGACGATCGACCATATCCCAACACCGTTGCCGAACTTAATGACCGCTGGGTCGCATCGTTACGGTCGCTTACCCCAACCGAACTGATCGCCAACTTCCGGGCTACGATCGCTTACCGACGCCAAATACTGGCTAATCTCGACGAAGCCGAACTCGCGAAAGAGGGTTGGACGCCAGTCGGTGAAGCGCCGTTTCGTCGATTCCTTCAGATCCGGGTCTTCGATTGCTACGTGCACGAGCTCGACCTTCGAGCCTCGACGAATCACCCAGGGGCGAGCTCTGGAGCCGTCGCCGAATACGCCATGGACGAGGTGGAACGCGCACTGGGCTACATCGTCGGCAAGCAGGCACAGCTGTCCCAAGGGTCCAGCGTTCGGCTCAAGCTCACCGGAGGTGTCGAGCGAACCTTCAACATCCAGGTTGACGAGCGCGCTCGGCTCGTCCCAGAACTTGGGACACCCACAACCGAACTCGAATTGGATTCAACCCTGTTCATGGCGCTGGCTTGCGGGCGGCTGGATCCCCCCGACGCAATCGATGAGATTCATATCACCGGCAATGACATCATTGCTAAGCGTGTCGTCGAGCATCTTGCCTTTACCATCTAGTCCTCGCTACCGCTTACCATACGCCGACATTTTTAGGCCGCCCGCTCTACTCCTTGCGCCCTGCCAACTGCCACACTCCTTGAGCTTTGCTCAGCAACCAGGCCCTTAGAGTCACAAGCGCCACTTCGTCGCTACTATCACGGTCATTGACGAAGGCGCCGTCCAACGTCAAATATGCAGCGCAACCGACACTCCATTGCGATCTCCTCGGCATCTGCTGCAAGGATGGTGCGAATCGCGTGCTGAGCGGATCGAATGCTGCTGGACTTAGGGTGTTGGAGTGACTGGCGTGAAGTGATACGAACCATCGCGTTCGGCTTGCACCAAATAGCCTTGGATGGCAAGGAGTTCAAGGTGGTACTTTGTCTCCATCACCGCAAGCATCTGATTGAAGGCGTCCAGCTCCTCTAGTTGGCGCTCACGACGCGTCCAGCGCAACCGCTGCGCGACCTCGAACGGCGTAGCTGCGCCTTCTTCCACGGCAGCTCTCGTCGCATTGAGGCGACCATCATGGTGCTCGAGCAAGGCATCGATTCTCGGGGAGAAACGATCAGCTGGCAATCCATGTGCGGGTAGTAGCTTCGCCTCCGGCAAACGACGCACGTGTCGCAACGAGGCAAGGTAGTTACCCAACGGGTTGGGGTAGACGATGGGCTCAAAGCCAATCGAGGGCGTGATGTGAGGAAGAATATGATCACCTGCGAAGAGCAGTCCGTTCTCCTGATCGTAAAAGACCACATGCCCTTTGGTGTGCCCCGGGGTCGCGATCACTCGCAACCGGCGTGAAGAAAGCTCAATGACCTCCTCGCCGAGCCAGGCATCCGGCTCCTCGTAGAGACGACCTGCGATGTCGTCGGGGGCCGGAGATGGCACCAGCAGCGTCACCAGCTCACGTGCTCCACAGCGCTCGAGTTCGATCATCTGATCGCGGAGTGGATTGGGCCTCGGACTGGCGGCATGACGAATCGATTCACGCTCCCCGATCCCAAGGCTGATGTGGGTGCCAAAATCACGCCGCAAGGCGACCGCCTGCGTGTAATGGTCGCGATGGATGTGCGTCACTAAAAAGCGACCGATGTCCTTGGGCGAGGCACTCAACTCCCCTAACGCCGCCAACAACCTCTCACGGGCCACGTCAAGCTGTTGGCCCGAGTCGATCAGGACCAGACGCTCACCATCGACAATCGCATAGACATTCACCGCACGCAACCCATCGTGTGGTAACGGCAGCGGGATCCGATAAACATTGGGGGCTACTTCAAAACACCCGGGTTCTTCCCAGGAACCAACTCGTGCCGGTTGACTCATGCGTACTCCATTCTGAACACGAGCCTATCGGGGGTTAACGTCGTACACAAGACAACGACCTGGGACCAGCCAATCGATGGCCTCGAGCTACAACGGAAGAGAGCATCCTTCCTCGGGACGCCTTGCTAGGCGTAGCGCTCGATTGCGTGACCGTGTCGCGTAACCATCATCGGCAGCGTTTCATGATCGACCGACACAGGGGTGAATCGGTGGCACCCGCTCGTCGGCATCAACCGATGCGACAGCGACGCTTCAGCTGAAGTACTGGTTCATGGCGCTCAAGCGCAGCCCTGGGTCAGTTAACGGTACCCTCGCGGAGCAACTCGATCGCAGAGGCGATACCGTCTTCAAAGCTGATCGCGGCCTCGAACCCAAGCTCAGCCTGTTTGGTAGTGTCACCCCCGCGCGCAAAGACTCCAACGGGTCGATCGTCGCGACCGTGCACAGCAGTCTCGTATCCACAGGCCCGGACTGCAAGGGCTGCGAACTCAAGGAAGCTCGTCAAGACTCCGGTTGAGAGGTTGATGGCTGCTGCATCGTTCACAGCGTCCATGGTGGTAATCACACCACGCACACAGTCATCGATGTGCACAAAATCGCGCATCTGTCGTCCGCTACCCCACACAATGAGCGGTTCAGTTGGCGAACCCGCGAGTGCCCGTTTGCAGATCGAAGGAAACGGATAACTATCGTCCTGATCGACGCCGTAACCAGAGAAGGGCCGATAGCACACCGACGCAAGTCCATGACGCTCGTAGGCAAGCCGTGCCAGGTACTCACAAGTCAGCTTTGCCCAGCCATAGGACATGTCCGGCATGCCAATGTCGTCGCCAAAATCGATCATCTCCTCCGACAACAAGACAAAGCCTTCTTCGCGCTGGAGTTTGATCGGGTAGGCAGCACTCGACGAGAAGCAGATCGTCTTTGTCGGTTGAGCCGTCGCGGCCCATTGCCAGTATTCAGCATCGATGGAGAGGTCATCGGCGATCGCAAGCGGATTGTGCTCGATCATCAGGCGGCCACCGACCATCGCCGCGAGATGGAGCACGAGGTCAAACGGCTCGTGCGGGTGAGCTCGAAACCACTCACGACAGTCTTGGGGCACGTAGTGAAATGATGTGAATTCCCGCGGGTCAAACAACGGCCACCCCGCGCTCGGATCGATACCACCGGTCGCGGTGGCGATCGGGTCAACGACCACGACGTCATCACCCGCTTCCAGGAAGTAACGCACGAAATGACGTCCAACGAAGCCGGCGCCTCCGGAAATCAAAACCCTACGCACGCTCAAAGTGCTTTCGATACAGATCCCATGCTCGAATTGCAGGTCCCGGCAGGTAGGCAACGATGGACTCCGGATCCTTTGTCAGATCACGGATCAACGCCAGGTTGTTGGTGTAGCCGATGATCTCGGCTTTCATGTCGCGGATCAGGTCGTGGTCGTTGCGATCCTGAAAGACTGATGGCTCACTAAAGACCACTTGAAACCCATGAGCCTGCACGTAATAGGCTGCCCAGATGTCATCCATCCTGCCAATGTAGGGATACAGGAAGTAATAGGGCAGAACCCGGCGGGCCAGCATCGTATTCTGCGAGTTGAACGGCGCCATCACCGACCCTGTCAGCGGAAAGAGTGATCGGTCAAAGTCGCACTCTGGTGCGTGCTCAAGCCGACAGATCGCGTCGATGTCAGGGTCACCGTTCCAGAATCCCGCGTCGATATCGACCTGCACTCTTCGCACGACTGGATCGCCATAGCTTCGTTGGGCCAACAACTCGAGCGGGTAGCCTCGGTGCCAAAGCTCGCCATGGTTCGTGGCCCCGACGGGATCGAAGGCCTCGAGCGAGGTCTCATAGACACCCACCTCGATCTCGGAGCCAACTCTGACCTCTTTACCCCAAGTTGGCTCGGGAATGTTATCGTCGTCGATCAGCGCGACGACGTCGGCACCCATCTCGTAAGCCATTACGACTCCCAAGTTGCGACGCTGGATACAGTTCCAACCGATCGCCTCGGACAGCAGGGGGTCGTAAGCGTCCTGTTCAGCGGGTGAGACATAGCGTCCACGTTCCAGCCGGTAGTCGGTCGGGGTCTTACGGTCACCGATAACGATGAGTTCCCAGTCCTCCATTGCGTCATAGCGCAGGACTGCCTCGGTCGGAGGATTGATGGTGGTAGTGACGATGATCTTGCGCATAGCGAGGTTGAGTGTAGCGAACCAGATCAAGCAAGCAGGCTTGCTCGAGGCCGCAATCTGGTTCGAACACCGATCCGAAAATACATAAAGTTACGAAAGAAACTGTTCGACGACTCCCCTTCGCTACGAGCCCGCCAACGTGAGGGAATTTCGTAGACGGACACATCAAGTCGCAAGGGCTTGAGCATCGTCTCCAGCAGGAAGGGGTGGCGAAGCTCTTCCCATGCGATCGCTTGCACAAGCGCCGTTGGGAACAAACGATACCCATAGGTCATGTCAGACAACGGCGTTTCATACAGCAGCGCGAACGAGCGCTGAAAGAGTTTGTTGAGCACGAGCTTTAACGGCGAGTAACCATCGAAGGAGCCAGGCTGTAACCAGCGTGACGCGGTGATGATCGCCTCGGGAAACTGCTTGGCTCGCTCGATCATGACGGCAACATCGTGGGGATCGGTCTCAAGGTCGCTCGCCATCATCACCAGGTGCGAACCTTGTGCGAGTGCGAATCCTTCGCGCAAGGCACCGCCGAGGAATGGCATTGACTGCACATGGACGCGAATACGATCGCCATAGCGTTTTTGCAGTTCCTCAATCACGACCTGGCTCTCGGTGGCGGTACGGGGCGAAACCAGGATGAGGTATTCGCAGACGTCCATCTGGGCCTGTTGCTCGATAATGGCGATCGTCTCACGAAGCGCATCTGTCTCGTTTATCACTGGCAAAAGGACTGTCGCCGACCGAAATTCGTGCACTCGTGGCAATCCCCTCACGCTTGATCGCTCCTTGGGTTCAAAGACCTACGCAGCCATGGTACTCGGTCGCACTGAGATGAACCGCCACACAGCATGCCCAACGAATCTGGCAGAGAACGAGGCGCACCCCAACAGGTCTGCGCTGATCAGCTGCGGTTGGCCAGACAAGCCTTACTTGACCGTAAAAGCATCGTTGGTTTCGATCAAAGGGCGCAGTCGTTACTTAGCGCGTGCCTTTGGCACTGCGATCCGGCAAGCTCCGGCTATCACGTCAATCGCAAGTCGGGCAGTCGATCCACGAGGTTCGCCATCGAGTGAGACCACAAACGGTTGGTGTGCTTCAACGGTGACTCGTGTCACCTCAGCAACCATCGCGTGACGCGGTGTCGGACGAATGCCCTGGCGAATCGAACTCACAAGCTCGCCAATTACCACTCGCCCCGCTGACCGTGAGATCGTCACCAACTGAGCGACTCCGTCATTGGGGCTGACTTTGGGCAGTGTCACACCAATCCTGCCGCCGATTCTCGGCGCGTTGAGGACCGCCACATTAAGATACTGTTGAGGTTCGCCGACTTTTGACTCATCGTTCGTCCGAATCTCCAACTCCAACGGTCGATGTCGGCGCCAGGCTCGAAACGCTAGGAATGGATAAACAAACGGTCGCCTCCAGCCGCGGACATCACGGACCCGTTGAGCGAAATCTGCTACCAGCCCAATGTTGACTGCATGGGCTGCCAAGCCTACGTCGGTACGGAGAATGTCGATGCGACAGGTTAAGTTCCCGTAGGCAACCAACGCAGCCTCCTCTGGGTAAAGTGGCACTCCGATGGAGCGTGCGAGGTCGTTTCCGGTGCCCACCGGCAGGACACCCAAGATGTTGGGCGTGTGAGCCATCAACGCGATCGCTGCCCCCACCGTGCCGTCACCTCCCCCAACAACGACCCTGCCGCCCCCGGCAACCCTGCTACGGGCAGCCTGCAACGCCACCGACAGATCCTCGCCTTGGGTGAGTATGACCTCAAGGCGACCGCTGGAGCCATGCGTGATGGCCCGAACCGCCCGCCTACTCAGTCCCGATGAGCCCGAGTCCCGATTGATTACCAGCACCGTTAGCGTTTGCGAGTGCGTCCGTTGAGTACCGGATCGCCTTCCAAGGGCTGCTTCAACCACTTGCACCGCGATAGCGGTAGACGAAGTCACGATGAGTAACCGCCCCAATCGACCCCAGCTTTGTCCACAAAGGCGCTTGTACAACCCATAGGCTCCGATCGCGGTGGCGAGCGGAGTCCTGGCCGTCGGCGCAACGCGTGCCAATGTGTATCCGAGGCTCACGACGAGCGAACTAGTGCCCCCGAATAGCGTTCCCACCGTGACCCCAACGCCAACGCTCTCAGCTGCCAAAGGGCGGCCCCTCACAAGCAAACGTCCCACGGCCCCCACGGCCAGGGCCCGAAGCAGCCACAGCGCCAGTTCATCGTGTGGTTGATCGAGCGGACCAAATCTCAAGCGCAACGAACATCCGTCCTTTCGGGTATAGCGCCAACTTAGTATGATCCGCCACCTCAAGAACCCGCGCTACTACCACGATCCACGTCAAGCTGCGCAGAGCCGAGGCCATGTACCAACCCCAATGACAGAACGCATTTCGCATGTATCCGTTCCAACAGCGACAAACCTCACAGCATTGGTGGCCAAACCTAATCACATGGGCCGCAGCCATTGCGCTCACTGCTTCTCCTTTCCCATCTGGCCATGAACACCACCAGACCAGGCGAAGACCACCAGGGTCGAACCCGGCGGATCGCCAACATCGCTAGCTTCGCAACTGAGCGGGCATCAGGGTTGTAAAAGACCTGTGGGTACGGACACGCGCGTTAGAGCAAATACGGTAACGACCTCGCAGTCCAACTAGTCGAACCCTGAACCCCTGACCTTGAGCGCTCGCACCAAGACCCAGACCTCCGGAAGTAGGACCTAGAGTTCACATCAAGTCCTCTAGCTCCTAAGGACGTAGGTGATAGGTCTGGCGTCGCCGGGGAGATGAGGTGGTTCGTTGTTGATCTCTTCGATGAGAAGCGCGAGAGCACGTCTAAGACGCGGTTGGTCTGGACGGTCGAGATACACGGTAATTCCTCTGAGCCCAAAGGAGATCGTGCCGCCCAAATGGAGCAGGTTCCGGGTGATTCCCCGATACTCGTCGTCATCGCCTAAGTAGGCGTTGATCCGTCGAGCCAGATCGAGCTCTGCGTTATAGGCAAGCAGGCGACACACCATCTGAAGTCCGCGACGCTCAAGATGAGGCTTTGCCCGAATCGCCCCGGGATGAATCTCGTTGCGGCTCAGCCTGGCCGGGGTCCCTGTCAATGCAGCTGTTGCTGCCCCGAAGTCCTCCTTGGCGATGCTGACGGAGTCTTTGAGCTCCGTGATGAGCGCGAGATGATCATCAATGTCGGAACTAGGGTGCACACACTGGTCTCCGAGGGCTTCTTTGGCCTGTTTCAAGGTGTCCTGTGCTTGCTTGCGCTCACTGTAAGCGACAAGCCGAGCTGGGTTGGCAACCACGGTGTTATCTGGAACCTCGTCCATCTCGTAGCTACAGAGCCAGTTGATGCCATGATGGGCTTGTGCGTACTTGAAGGTATTTTCGATACGCCATCTAGCTCGCAGTGCTCTAAGTAGTCGCGCTCCATTCAATGTTGTGTCGCAGGTGAGGAACTGAAAGACGATCTTGTCGTTCTCGTACAAGCTGAGCTGGCGGGCTTGCCCGTAGCCTTTGAGTTCGACGATCTCATCGGCTAGGTGATAGAGAACGCGCTTGTGGTCCATCTCTACCCAGGAGATCCCAGAAGTTACCGTAGAGGCGGCTAGAGGAGCCCTGCGGTAGGTGACCCAGCCTACTCCTCGTTCTTTGAGAGCATTGAACACCTTAGGGTAAGACCCACCCCGATCGAAGCCGACCATGACCGGGCGGTCTCCGCAGATCTCTATGAGTTGATCGATCACCGGGGGTAGGTTGGCCGAGAGTCCCTTCGGGTCCGAGGAGAAAAAACACATAGCACGCCAGCTGCTATCTACTATGAAGGTATCGTCTCTTGCCCTCTCCGCTCTGCGCTTGCGAGTGTTGTAACCCTTTACGACTGGTCTGGCTCCGGTGTAGGTGACGAAGTGATCATCGCAGAAGTACAACTTGGGGGGCTCCTCGTCTGCATCGAGCATCGCCTGAGCGAAAACTACCTGGAGCAGATGTGGATCGCTTGCCTCGGAAATAGCTGCCAGACGGGGTCCAAGCGTGCCCAACTTAGGGGAGGACTCCATCTAGCACTTCGCTCGGACCCAAGACAAGAGTGTGCCTACGTGGTTCGGGTGGCTGACAGGCCCGCCCTGGCCCTGGTGATGCTAGCTTGTCGACCGATTGACTTGCAGCTTCCCTACGAGACGGCCGTTCTACCCATATGAATGTCAGGGGATCCCAATCCCATAGGTTCGTCTTTTCGTTGATGTCGGATAGAAGTCCTCTATGGCTTTCACATCGATCAGCCCCCCATCACCCTTGCAGACATGTTATCGTTTTACGTTATTTCGTCTGAACTTCGAGCGCTCCAGGTACAGAGCGAATTGTCGGATGCGGTCACGGTCAACGGCCAAATGTTCCAGCAAGCGTCAGTTCAACTGCTCGGTTGTGGGAACCATGGCCACTACTGGCCAGACATGACCCCAATCATGGGGCTGGGGATTAAACCCGACCTCGAACCTCGAAGCCGTGTTTCCCTCCACTTGAGCGGGCGAGGTGTTAATGGTGACTTTGTATGACCCCGCGGGCAGGTTAACCTTCACGGCGGGAATAATACCTTGAAACGAGAAGAAGGCGAGATTAGTTGCACCGAGAAAGGCTGGTGCTATTGTATCCATTCCCGTTTCAACGTTCTGCGGGGTATCGTTACGAACGATGGCTATACCATCGCTAGTTGAAGTCACCATCTGTCTATCCGCGGCAGCCAGTGACCCGTAGAAGGGCGCGAACACTCGAGCGATGTCGGGCAAGATTGACTTATTGGTACGACCATTGGTGCCGGACGTGTCTAAGTATTGATCGATGCCAAAGGTATAGCGGTAGGTCGCGTACAACTTGGCGGTATAGATCTCCATCCGCTGTGTAGGCGTCCAGGTAGTGCCGACATAGGTATCACCGATCTTGGCCAATTTGGTATCGCGTACTTCCTTGGCGAGTACCTTCGGTGCCAATATCCTCATGGTGTCAGGTACAGAGAATGGGTAACCATTCGATGTCACTGGGCTATTGGGGATCCCTTTATAGATGTTCAGATACTCAGATCCGGGAGACGCCTTAACCTTAGCTGCGGGCTTCGACGATTGTGTGGATGTGGACCCACATGCCGCAAGCAATGCTGCCCCTAGCGTGACTGTTCCAAACATATGCCTACGTCGCATTAGACTAACCTCCTGGCATCATTTGCTCTGTAGTAAGCACCAGTGATGCTAACACGGACCCGCCAGCCAGTGTCTCCCTGATTGTGAACAAACATGAAGAGTCCTCGCCAATCGGACAGCGCCCGACAGAAACCTGAAATACGGGTTCGGGCTGATCGGTGATGGAGTGAGAAATGTAAGTGCAGCGCAATCTTTGTTGGTAGTGCCAACTGATGTATGCATCATAATGGTGCTGACCATTAAAGCCACAGAACCGTGGAAACACCCTTTGGGCAGCACGAAGTGCCTGTTCCGCAGTTCTAACGCGAGCCGACACGTCTCCCGGCGACGCTTCGCCTGCGGAATTTACGTGCGCAAACACGCTACTTAAATGCACAGTACTTCGTTCTTGGCCATTCGCTCTCCCTTGATCCTGCTGAGCCGTCTGTGAAACCAGGCTAACCTATTCGAACCCGTGGGCGATGCCACGAAATTCTCTCCCAACACATCGCTATCCCCTTCTTGTGATGTTCAAGAGATAGCCCACCAACTGGGGTGTATGGGCGATTTAGCAACATCACTGCTATCGGCGAGGTGATCGACCCGGATCATGGGCGCTGCCGACCGCGTATCGGTCCACCGCCGCGACCCACGCGAAGCCGGAATTCATCTTCATACAACTCGGCCGAGAAACACGTGGTCCAGGTTTACACAAGTTCCATAGTAGGACGGCATCGATTTGTACCAGGTCACTGAGTAAAGGTATCGTTCATTAGGTTGAATTGGGCGACACCACCATTTGCGTAGCCCAACCTAAGCATTGTTCCAGAGTAACTTGTCTCGACCAAGTGATGTTTTCCAGCTGGCGCATAGGTATAAGTTCCGACTACTACTGGACCAGCGGTCGTGTCTCGTTCTACCAAGACGGCGGCTTCGACGGGATTACCCGCAGAATTCGTCGTCACACCGCCAAACACCTGATAAACAGCGCCTTGAAACCTCGTTTCCCACTCTTTACCGGAACTCTCAAACGGCAACCCCGGCGGTTGGTTTCCTATGTGAAGTCCGAAGTCGTATTGCGGAGTTGGCGCTGCCGCAGTCTCTTGCTCTACCTGGCTCCTACCTTGGGCAGCTGCTACCGGCCCCGTAGGCGCGGTTTTGTTGTTTGCAATCGCCGCAGCCTGACTACTAGCGAGACTCTTGGCAATCGCTGCCTTGTCTGGTGGCAGGTTCTTCGCGGTGGCGAGAAGCTGCTGCACCGACGGGGGTGTACCACCAGTCGAGCTTGTCAGGCTCGACGAAGAAAAGTGAGCCACAGCGAGGCCACCTAGCCCAAGAACTGCTAGTGCTATTCCCCCTGAAGTGAACTTCATTGCTTTACTAGTCATCTAACTATGCCGCCCCTCGTTTAGTTGTGTTGTCCATGCTACACAATCCCTTCCTCTATCTGATGTGGACTTACATGTATCCAGATTGAAATTCCGTACTGTTTGGTACATCCTGTTGGACGGCCCCTTGAGCGTGGCTCCATTACAAGAACCCAGCCGGTTGGTGAACGCATCGGTCGTATCAGAGCCAAGTACCCAAAGGTTGCTCCTCACCACGACACTGTCCTGACCCATCATGAGGACCAAGGCAAGGTCGTTCATCGCCGTCGCATCGATCGGGTCATCGACCTCACGGTCGTCGAACGTGTCACCAAACCAGCCGACGAAGCCCTACGTGGTGCCTATATCATTGAGACGACGCATGCTCACTTGAATGAAGAGCAGATCTGGGGTCTCCGTATCACGTTGACCCGAGTTGAGAACGCCCGTCTATCACCAACTCAACCACAGGACCATGGCCCACCTGTTTATCTCGGTGCTGGCCTACTACCTTTTGGCCTCCATCGAATTGACCCTGAGGAATCAAGGAGATACCAGGAGCTTTGCGACCATTCGAGAACAGCTCTCAACGCAGCAACGCAGCACGCTTGCTCACCAACGACGAGGGAGTCATTACCCACATCAGAACCTCCTCCATCCCTGAGCCAATCCATAAGGAGATCTACTCCCCTCTTGTGGTCCGGGATCCACTCCGGCGTATCAAGACAACTGCGGCGCATTGGTAGTGTCCCACTGAACTGCTCAGACCACGCTGCGCTGGGGTGATACGGGGGTACTCCGAAAGTTGGGCTAATGGGCCCACAGCTGAACCAATATCGTTGCTGCAATGGTTGGCGACCTCGCCCCTTCGACTTAGCTCACTGCAGAAAGGATCACTGCAGAACTCTGCTCCCAACACCACCTGGCAACCCCGCTCGATCTCGTACCCAGGATGGACACAAATTGGCAAGGGAGACTTCGCACTCGAGCCACCACCTCGATGACCTGCAAGCAGCCCCGACTGCACCACACTGAAAGATTCCCTCGTAGCCAATCCCCCCACTCGTTGCCAAGCTACCCGATCTGAGACTTAGGGCGCCGCCTGAGCAAACCATGTTCTGTAGCTTCATCATTGCGCCGTGTGGCACTCGTCACTACTAGAATTAGTGTCTAGTACAATCACGAACCTAACACATCGTGGCGACGATTGCAAGGCATTTTGTAATAGTTCGGCGATCCTGTCGGCATCGATTGTTGTTAGAAGCGGTTATCGACTTCGTTCATGAACTAAGCATCTTGATGATCCCGAGCCACCCGGCCTAGTTATTTCTCAACCGTTCACGTTGGATCTTGCCCATTCGATTCCGTGGGAGCGCTTCGACATAGCGCACCTCATCGGGGACTTTGATCCGATGCAAGCGCTCGGCTACGAACCGTCCTACGGCCTCCTGCTCGGGTGGAGCGCTTGTGACAACAAGAAAGGCCACGATCCTCTCCCCCCAATACTCATCTGGCTCACCGATCACCGCTGCCTCGATGACCTCGTCCATCTCCTCAAGGCAAGCCTCGACCTCTCGTGGGAAGACATTCTCACCCCCCTTGATGATCAGCTCCTTTGCGCGACCGTTGATCACCAAGTAGCCATCCTCGTCAATACAGCCAAGATCACCAGTGCGAAACCAATGATCGTCGGTGAAGGCTTCCCTCGTCGCAGCATCGCGCTGCCAGTAGCCTCTGAAAACAGCTTCGCCACGGACGAGTATCTCACCGTGATCACCGTCCGAAAGTCGTATCGCCACACCAGGCAGCGCCTTGCCAACACTGCCGGCGATGCGGCGTCCACGATATAGATTCGAGGAAATCATGCCAGCCTCGCTCATGCCATATCGCTCGAGCGGCTCCTGCCCGGTCACCTCGCAAATGCGGCGGAAGGCCTCGGCTGACAGCGGGGCTGAACCAGAGACTATGAGCCGTAACCCACCGAATGCTTCAAAACCCTCTGAGCCCAACAATTTGGCGTAGATGGTGGGTACCCCGAAGAACATGCTCACTTCCTTGGCACGCACCTGTGCGATGGCAGAAGTCGGGTCGAACTTCGCGAACGCCACGGCTGTGGCTCCCGCGCACAGCGTCCCGTGTAAGCCAACGCCGAGCCCGTGCATGTGGTGCAGTGGCAGTGTGAGCAGCAGAGAATCCTCCTCGCTCCATTCCCAGGCGGTGATCACCGACCGTGCGGTAGCGAGAAGGTTGCGATGCGACAGGGGAACCCCCTTAGGTTTTCCGGTGGTGCCCGACGTGTAGAGCATCAGGGCGATTGCGTCAGGATCCGCATCGTCGATCGCCACCGTGGTGTCAGGAGATACGTGAGCATCGAGACTCGTTGCGAGCACTCCGTGCGCATCCCATAACGAGCTATGCGATGGATCGCTCAACGAGGCCAACGGCGAACAATCTGCGACGATATCACCGACCTCAGCACCGCTCGAACCCTTAGGTATCGGCACGCCAATGGCGCCAAGACGCATGACGCTGAGATGGGCGATAAGAAAGTCAATCGGACCGTTAACGTCGATGGCCACACGATCTCCCTTACCACATCCGAGTGCTCCCAGTCGCCTGGCGCCAAGCTCTGACCTGGCGAACAGACTCTCTGCTGTGAGTCGGATCGAACGATAGGGTTCGACCACGACCGCCTTGGAGGGGCAATCTTTATACATCTCCTGCCAAACTGACACCAGGGTCTCGCCCATGAACCCTCCTCTCATCGGACCATCTCGCGAACAGACCCTCTGGTCGGTGCCCGAGCGTCACAACACCCACATATCAGCTCTCATCGGTGAGTATCGCCACAGTCCTCGCCAACAAGTTATCCACACCGTCAACAAGACTGCCACGAGCAAGCCTATCTGCGGCCACCATTGGAACGGAACCAAAAGCCATCGTGCACGCAACGTCATCATTGCTGAACTCAACAGGCACACCCGGGTCAACCCAACCGGCGTCGGCTAGAGTTCAACCCGGCTACGTCCCTGTGGCCAGAAAACAGTCAAATTGACTGAGCTGGCGCCTCATCGAGCCATTACGTCATGGCGCCATCGGGAGGCAGACGATACGACGAGGCAACGTCGTGATCCTTGTGGTGATCGCGGGCATGAGATTCCCTGGTCCAAGATCGACGTGCACCCACTTCGCCAACGCCACGGTAGCCAGGCAGACGACGCAGATCGGGTCCTACGATCCCGATGAGATCGCCTCCGTCTCGATTACGCAGGCATAGCTGGTGACCTCGCCCTATCCATGCTCCTTCCTGGATCGACTGATGAGCGTCAAGGGCACCACCCAAACGCACAAGATTGATGCTTCACTTGCCACCACCCGAGACCTGTAGGTGATCTTTACCTCGACTCGGGACAGCTAAGTGCTCCTCTCTCGCGCAGTCTCAATGCGTACACCAAGCAACCAAGCCGCACCCTATACCAATCGAGTCTTCGAGCTCACGTCGATGGCCATCAACAACGCCCCCCTAACTCCTTCACCCAGCCATCATCCCGGTGACGACCAAGTGTGCTGGCGCCTCCTGCATACCGGGAGAATCTTCACGCTATCGACGTCGGACGCCCAAAGTTACCTCACAAGTTCTCCGGCACCTATCGCCGGCACGAGCCAGCAGAGGTACCTCCACCAGGATGCCGCCGTGATGATCGAACCCCCATCATCGCATTCTCGGATCCCCAATCTCACCACCGTGCTAGGATCGATTGTGGCATTGCACTGCGTGGCATCGGTGAGCAGGGAGTTCAAGGTTGCCTGACGATCGTGGCACAACAGCCTCTGACAATCGCAAAATTATCCATGTCGACATGGATGCATTCTTTGCCGCTATCGAACAGAGGGACAACCCGGATCTGCGAGGCAAACCCGTCGTCGTCGGTGGAGATCCGTCGGGCCGCGGTGTCGTAGCAACCTGTAGTTACGAGGCCCGCCGCTTTGGCATCCACTCTGCCATGGCCGCCTCCCGAGCAAAGGCCCTCTGCCCTCAAGCCGTCTTCCTTCGCCCACGGATGGACACGTACCGGAAGACTTCCCAACATGTCATGAGCATTCTGCGTAGTTACACTCCCCTCGTGGAGCCCATCTCGCTCGATGAAGCATTTCTTGACGTAACCGCGGCCACCGAAGACGGCACGCTCGCCGTACAAATCGCACAAGAGATACGTGCAAACATACAACGCGAAACCGGCCTTACCGCCTCGGCAGGTGTGTCGTACAACAAGATCATCGCAAAGCTCGCCTCCGATTGGCACAAACCCAACGGAATCATGGTGGTTCCACCAAGTCGTGGCTTGACATTCCTGGCGCCGCTGCATGTCAGCAAGCTCCACGGCATTGGCCCATCTACCGTCGACAAGCTGGCTCACCTGGGGATCAGCACGGTCCTGGACCTACGCAGCGCACCTTCGATCATGCTTGTAGAACACTTTGGGAAACTCGGCATTTGGTTCCATCAGATAGCCAACGGCATCGACCTTCGCCAAGTGCAACCGGATCGTGAGCGCAAATCCGTTGGCAGCGAACGGACCTTCCCAACCAATCTCACCGACATGCAAGATATGGTGAACGTCGTTGGCGAATTAGTTGAACAAGTCTCCTCCCACTTATCCCGAACCGGTATTGCCGGGCGGACGATCAGTCTCAAGGCCCGCTTTCCAGACTTTACGACCGTGACCAGGTCCCTCACCGTCTTGGAACCGATCTGGCGACGCGAGGACATCATGGCTGTTGTGAAGGTGCTGCTACCAAAAGCCATCCCTACCGACAAGGGAGTACCCGCATCAATTCGTCTACTCGGAGTATCCGTCAGCACGCTGGTGGACACCGCCATGCATCGATCATCCTTGACCCAGTTGAACTTGTTTAGTGAGGCTCGATCCGACGAACCTACATCACCACCGCCAGAGCCCAAACGCGGCGAGGGTACCACGACGACAACACCTGGCAGCTGATCACACGATCATCCGTTGAGGACTGCGCTCCCTGTCGTGTCGTCGCTCGCACCACGTACCAACAAGATCAGACCGCGTCCGATTAACCTGGATACCGCAGCCCGAGATGAACTAGAGGAGGAGCCCAATTGACCAACCGGCCAGCCGTCGTTCTTTTGAGCGGCGGGCTCGACTCGACCACGGTATTGGCGATCGCACTCGATGAGGGTTACGACGCCTACGCATTGAGCTTCGACTACGGGCAGCGACATCTTGTTGAGCTCGACGCCGCGCGTCGGGTCGCTCGCACCTTTGGTGCCAATAAACATATTGTGGCCAACGTCGATTTGCGGGCATTTGGAGGCTCAGCGCTGACCGACACGATCGACGTGCCACACCATAAGCGAGTGGAGGAACTCGACTCGGCGATTCCGGTCACCTACGTCCCGGCTCGGAACACGATCTTTCTCTCGTTCGCACTCGCTTGGGCCGAGACCCTCGGCGCCAGCGACATCTTCATTGGGGTCAATGCGCTCGACTACTCTGGCTACCCAGACTGCCGTCCCGAATACATCGCCGCTTACGAGACGATGGCAAATCTCGCCACGAAGGCTGGAGTCGAGCAGCGACAACATCTTCGGATTCACACACCGCTGATCGAGCTGACAAAGGCACAAATTATCACCCTTGGGCGCAATCTGGGGGTCGACTACGGCTTAACCCATAGCTGTTATGATCCCGATCCAGGTGGCAAACCCTGTGGAACCTGCGACTCATGCCTTCTTCGCCACAAGGGCTTTCTCGAAGCTGGAATCGAGGATCCAGCCCGCACCCAGAAGGCTGGCTCGTGTCCTACTTCGTAAAGGAGATCTACTACACCTTGCAAGGCGAAGGCACCCAGGTTGGAAGACCAGCGGTGTTCTGTCGCTTCGCAAGGTGCAACCTTTGGAGTGGCAGAGAGTCAGATCGCCAGCGAGCGGTCTGCCAGTTCTGTGATACCGACTTTGTGGGCATGGATGGCCCTGGAGGCGGACGCTTTGCTAGCGCACACGATCTTGCCGTTGCTGTGCGCACCACATGGGGTGGCGATACGCACAAACACAGCTTGCCCTATGTCGTGTGCACCGGTGGCGAGCCGTTGTTGCAACTCGACGAAGCCGCGATCGACGCATTCCACCAACAAGGCTTCAGCGTCGGTGTGGAGACCAATGGGACTCAACCTGCCCCGAAAGGGCTGGATTGGATCTGTGTGTCGCCAAAGGCGAACGCTCCCCTCGCTCTCCTGTCTGGTGACGAACTCAAACTCGTCTATCCTCAACTCCTCGCCCCGCCAGAGCGGTTCCAAGATCTGGCCTTTGACCACTTTCTACTACAGCCAATGGATGGTCCGAACCGGGAGGATACCACCGCTCGGGCCATCGAATACTGCCTTGCTCACCCACAATGGAGGCTGAGCCTCCAGACTCACAAATACACAGGGATTCGTTAATGGAGATTTTTAAGGAATTCACGTTTGAGGCCGCGCACCGGCTGCCCAATGTCGATAAAGACCACAAGTGTGCCCAACTCCATGGCCACTCATACCGCATTGAGGTCCACGTACGTGGTGCAGTAGATCCGGTCAAGGGCTGGGTGATGGATTTCGCAGACATCACAGCAGCCTTCGCCCCAATTCGCAAGGAGCTCGACCACCATCTCCTGAACGACATCGACGGACTGTCCAACCCGACGAGCGAACACCTCGCCCTGTGGATCTGGCACCAGCTCACACCTGCGCTCCCCCTTGCTGCCATCGTCGTCAAGGAGACAGCATCATCTGGGTCCATCTACCGAGGTGAGTAGCGGTCATCGAACCTGGATAGCTGGCCTCTGCCTCGGTCACCCCGCAAGTATTCGATCGGCTCGCCGACTTGGTGTCCCATCTGGTGAGCAAGTCCAGACAGCCTGAGGGCGCTGTGGATTCTCACGCTTGGTATCGGGTTGCGGTGAGGAGAGGCGCTAGGGCTCGAATGGAAGGACTACGACGAGAGAGCCAGAACCCTCAGCGTGACGAAGGCACGGAAGGAGGAAGGTTCCAAAGTGGTCACAGGATTACTTAAGACCGATAGCTCTCGACGGGTGATCCCCTTACCTGTGTCCGTGTACACCGCTCTCGACAGGCATAGAGATGAACAGGTTGCAGAGCAAGAACATCTAGAAAGTCTTGGAGTTAAATGGAAGGAGCCGACAGCGATGTTTGCCACTTCTTGGGGTCACTGGCTCGATCCCGACGGGCGAGTAAAGCGTTTAGACGTCTAGCACTCAAGGCCGGGCTGGGCAACTGGCACATGCACGAACTGCGACACTCTACGGCATCACTCATGCTGGCTCAGGGTTGCCGTCTCGAAGAGGTGAGTGAGATCATTAGACATGCGTCAATCAGGGTGACAAAAGATGTGTACGGACATCTCAGCGGAGAGCGACTGCGCGAGGCCACGGACAAAATGGGCGAGTTTCTCGGTGATTTGTAAGTCACGCGAGATCCATAGATGCTGTGAAGTGACTTTACAAGTGACGCATGTGAAAGATCAATTCTGGCCAGAAGGCGTTCTATAGCCTCTTACCTGGTCATTTCTGGTCGGGCTGGGGAGATTTGAACTCCCGACCTCTTGACCCCCAGTCAAGCGCGCTAACCAAGCTGCGCCACAGCCCGTGCGCTCATTCTACCGAGATACGTCTGGCGCGGTGCTACAACGCACTCGATTCCCAAATCCGTAGATGTCCCAGATGTGGCTCTTGGTGGGCCACAAGCTACTCGGCTCGGACACCAAAACGCCGCTCTGAATCCTCTGCGGACCCTTCCGTTGCGACAAGGATCCTTGAAAGCCTATCTGAGATCTCCATTGTCGCTTGTTCTTGTTGTTCTGTAGCGCTGTTAATGCGAAGAAGCATCTCGCGCACTTGCCGGTTTGCAGTCAAGATGTCCTCGAGGGCTACCGCAGCTGCCTCGGCATCCGCCGTGCCCCGCAACGCCTCCTGGAAGCTCTCTTCGAACCCCTCACTCACCTCGGTCGTACCGGATCGAACTTCAGCAATACGGCTCGTGATCTCAGAGGCAGCACCACGCGCCCGGCTTGCCAATTGACGCACCTCGTCGGCGACGACCCCGAAGCCGCGCCCTGCCGCCCCAGCCCGGGCCGCTTCAATCGCGGCATTGAGAGCCAAAAGATTCGTCTGATCTGCGATACCCTGGATTGTCGATACCATCGCGTCGATCAACTTCGTCTTTTCGGAGAGTCGTGCAAGGGTTGCCGAAGTCTCAGTCATCCGTCGCGATATCTCGTCAATCGCACCCTTAGCTGCAAAGAAAACATCGCGACTCTCAGCAGCCTTGCTGTTGACAGAATCTGCCGCTTCCTTGACTACCCTAGTGTTTTCAGCCACCTCTCCAGCGGTGACCGACAACTCTTCTACCGCGGCTGCAATCTGACTTACCGCCTCGGCTACAGCGCTCGATCGATACTGGTTCGACTCTCGGCGAAGTTCGTCATCACGAACACGAACCGACACGTCTCTCCATTGCACCAGAAAACACTCGTCAGCCTGCCTATCAGCGTCGGTTACCAAGGAGATCTTGGCTATGTAGTGGCGATCACCGGAACCGTATTCCAACTCCACCTGATTCTGTCGCCGGTCTGTGCGTAGACGCTGAAGCTGACGACGGGCGAACTCCGCATCAGGAAACAGGTCGGCAAGGGTCGCATCATGACCAGCAACTACTAACTTCAATCGACGTTCTGCACTCGGGTTGACGTAGGTGACACGCGCCTCCGCATCTGGTGTCGCCAGCGCGATCGGTGCATCCAGACGATCAAGCACCCCCCTATCCATCAGCGCAGAACGACGCAGTCCAGAAAAACCTCTTGCCATGTAGCCATCATCGGCACGATCACCCAGAGCTTGACAAGGAGCACAGTCTCTTAAGCCATGCAGATAAGCGGCCCGCCGTGATAGGTAATCATATCGGTAAAAGCCGCAACGACATCGACTGAACCTCCAGGCTCGAGGCCCTTGAGTTCAGCCATGGCGCGATGCAGATTGCCAACAATGCGCTCGCTGTCGTGCCACTCGGCGAACTCACCAAGATCGGTACTCATCGCAGCCTCGAGCGGCGCGATATTGTCGCTGAGGGCACGTCCAGCGAGGTTAAGCACCCAGTTGAGGTAGCGCTCGATAGACTCGAACACCTTCATCGAACACGGCTCACCGTGGCCAGGGACCACCGTCTCAACCTCAAGACCGCGCAGAGATGTCAGCGTGTTCAACCATCCCTGGACCGAACCCATCAGTGCAAACGGCGTGCCTCCATTAAACGCGAGGTCGCCAGCGAAGAGCAGTCGATCATCAGGAAAGTAGACAACCGCATCCCCAAGCGTGTGGGCAGGATGGCCGAAATGGCGCAGCTCCACACGGCGCTCACCAATCGCGAGACCCAGGCTTTGATCGAACACGATATCGGGGGGTCGCACCACAATATCGCCCCAATCGACGTCGGTAAAGAGACCCGGTGGTGGCACCGCAAAACCCGACTCCATCTCACCGGGGACTGAGGCCTGCGCCACGATGAAACATGGGTCAAGGGTCGCGTTCCCATTCGTATGGTCACCATGATGATGGGTTGCGATCATGCCAACGCGATCACCGACGCCAACGCGCTTCGCCTCGTTGATGAGCACCTTGGTCCGGTCCACCGTCGCTGCTGAGTCGATGAGGTACGACAACCCAGCCGTCGGAATTACACCGGCATTGTTGAGATACCAGGAGCCGTCCCGTTGGATGAAGGCGAAGATGCCGTCAGCGACCTCTTGCATGCGAACCTTGGGCAACGATTGCATCTTATGCCTTTCTAGGAGTTCCCTATCGCTGAGATATCTTCCTCACCAGCGGTTATTAGCTTGTTGACGTCCGTTGCACTCTCTCTTGCCCAGAATCGCGTTGGCAAAAAATTTACTCGCACCCATGAGTAACTCGGATACCAACACTAGTCCTGACGCCCCACAACAGCTAGAGAACGTGGTGGAGCCAGAGGATGAGCTGAATCAACCGATAGGTCAAGTAAAGGATGGTGGCAACGATCAGGAGCTTAAAGTGCCACGGCTTTTTCTTGGGCGCCGCAATGACCGTTCCACAGCTTGGGCAGTGTCCTTCGCCGTCGAGTTCGTCTGAATCTTGAAAGCGCTCGCAAGTATCGCACCATGGCATAGTTACATCCTATTCGGTGCTCAACAGCATTGAAGAAGTCACCGCTTCAGCTCATGCACTGTCGGCGCATCGAGCAAGCGTCGGCGCGCCCTAGACTCCCGACCAAAGACCCACCGAAGCGCCATCAGCCGAAAGAGTCCGCCCACTCGTCGCTTCGCATCCAGCGCACGTCGCGTGATAGCATGCCAGTCTTCCGTTACCCAATCGACCGATCCACGAATCACGATGATGGTGGCGATCATGCCCACTGATTATGGTCTGACTACGCTACCCGCAAGCTCACGTTAGCCCGCAAGCTCACGATTGCCAAGACGCCAGCCAGGCACCCGATCCAATCATGTCGGACCAAGCAGCGATGGTTGGCACTGCCTACAGGAACACGGCATCACCGATGACCAACGTTGCGATCTAGACCGGCGGTACTCCATGTCGACGACCAGAAAAGAACCGATCACGACGCCGTGCCCGATCGAAGCGGGCGATCAGTTCATGACGCAAAAACCGCCCCTCGATGATGACGTCAATCACGAGATCACTGGCAAGCCGTAGCAGGTCAACATCTTTTTCGTACTCTTCGCGCATGGCGCGGATAAACTCTGTTCGCTCCTCGGGGTCCTCGATACTCGCGATCTTGTTGTAGTAGACGGCATTGACCGCAGGTTCTGGACCCATTACGGCGATCGCCGCCGACGGCAACGCAATCGTCGCCTCAGGAGAAAACCCTGGCCCACACATGGCATAGAGACCAGCTCCGTAGGCCTTTCGCACGATCACCGAGATCTTGGGTACCGTCGCCTCGGCCACGGCCGTAATCATTTTGGCACCGTGACGGATAATCCCTTGGCGCTCCACCTCAGACCCAATCATAAAACCTGGCACATCGGCCAAAAAGAGCAGCGGGATGTTGAAGGCATCGCAGTTCCAAATGAATCGAGCTGCCTTGTCGGCCGAGTCTCCAAAGAGCACCCCACCCTTGGACATCGGATTGTTGGCCACGACACCGATGACCGCGCCGTCCAAGCGGGCAAAGCCAACCAGGATCTCCGATGCAAACAGTGGCTTGATCTCAAAAAAGCTCCCTGCATCGACGATAGCATTGATGATCTGATGCATGTCGTAACCTTGCTGAGGCATGGTGGGGATCATCGAGTCGTCAAGTTCAACGATCGGATCCAACGCCTCTTCGTGTGGCGGGGTCTCCTTATAGCTGGTCGGCAGGTAGGAGAAGTACGCACGTGCCGCGGCAAGCGCACCTGCGTCATCGGCAACCAGGTTGTCACCGCAGCCAGAGACAGAGGCGTGCATTCTGGCGCCACCCATCTCATCGAGCGTCACCCGCTCACCGATCACCACCTCGGCCATCCGCGGCGAACCCAAGTACATCGACGCGTTCTTCTCAACCATGAACACCACATCGCAGAAGGCAGGAATGTAGGCTCCTCCCGCCGCCGAAGGGCCAAAGAGACAGCAGATTTGGGGTACCCGACCCGAAAGGCGCACCTGGTTGGCGAAGATTCTCCCGGCACCGCGACGACCGGGGAAGAGCTCGACCTGATCGGTGATCCTGGCTCCGGCGGAGTCGACAAGGTAAAAGATAGGCAACAACTCGTTATAGGCAAGTTCGGTGATGCGAATGATCTTCTCAACCGTACGTGCCCCCCATGAGCCGGCCTTGACCGTCTGATCATTGGCCATGATCGCGACCGGCCGACCATCGATCGTGCCGGTGCCGGTGATCACACCATCGGCTGGCAGGCTTGGATCGCGCTCATTAGCAAAGAGTCCGTCTTCGCGGAATGAGCCCGGGTCAACGAGCAACGAGATGCGCTCCCTGGCATGGAGCTTCTCTGCCTTTTGTAACTTCTCCTCAACCGACTTGGGCCAGCCGTACTTGATCTGTTCAGCCCGCTGAACTACCCGATCGCTCATGAATGCTCCAACCTCTCTGTCGCTCACGTGCCTAGGTTAATCCCTGCGACGCACACGCAGTTTGATCGGAGTAGAACCGAGCTTGTAGTGCTCGCGAATCCGGTTCTCGAGGAACTTGAGATACGAGGCCGTCAATGGCTTACTGGCAAAAAGCGTAAACGTTGGAGGCTCGCTAGCGCCCTGGACAACGTAGAGGATGCGGCCTTCACGAGGCGGGTTTGCCCCTTGGAGCGATCGAAGGAAACGATTCAGCTCGCCAGTTGGTACTCGCGATCGATAGGCCGCTTGCGCCTCGAAGAGCTTGGGCAACAATCGATGCACGCCCTTGCCGCTCTGAGCGGAGATGCGCATCGGTTCCACACCGGTAAGAAATGACAGACGATCGCTCACCTGGGCATTGACCATGAGACGGGCGTCGTGATCGAGCAGGTCCCACTTGTTGAGCACCAAGACAATCGGAGAACCCGCCAAGTCGATACGCTCAGCGAGCCGCTGGTCCCAGCCCGTGACCCCAACCGTCGCATCAACCACGAGGACCGCGACGTTACAGCTGTCGATGGCCCGAAGCGTACGCACCATCGAGTAGTACTCGGTGGCCTCCGCATAGCGAGAGCGACGACGCAGACCCGCGGTATCGAAGAAGCGCACCGGCCCCATCTCGGTCTCGATGACCGTGTCGATCGTGTCAACCGTCGTACCCGGTCGGTCGTAGACGACCGCGCGCTCTTGGCCGACCACCCGGTTAAACAACGTGGATTTCCCGGCATTCGGTCGACCAACGATAGCTACCGAAAGCTCATGTGTCTCGGTACGAACAGCATCGGTGAAGGCGAGCTCATCATCTGGACCATGCTCGACTTCTGGGCCGAACTCCTCCTCTGGGTCGAAGTCATCCCCGTGCTCATACATCGGCAACTGGCCGGCTCCCGCATCACCAAACCCTCCGGTGAGCTCACCGATCATGTCCAAAAAGTCGCCAGTGTTGCGCCCGTGCATGGCCGAGATGGCGACCGGGTCGCCAAAGCCGAGCTGGAGAAACTCGTAGATCTGGGCATCGTAGCGTTCGTGATCGACCTTGTTCACAACGACGACGGTGTTCCCTGGCCAGCGATGCAACATCTTGGCGACGTCGAGATCCTCTTCGGTGACACCAGTACGAACATCCACCAAGAACACGACCACGTCAGCCTCGCGTACGGCGCGCTCCGCCATCTGTGATACCTTCTGATCCAGCGCATCGCCTTTACCCAACCAACCGCCGGTATCCATAAATTCAAACGTGCGGCCGCGCCATTTGGTCTCGCCGACCTTGAGGTCACGAGTGACCTTCGCCCGCTCCTCGACGACGGCAACCCGACGCCCGACCATGCGATTAAACAACGACGACTTACCGACGTTTGGACGTCCAACAATCGCGACTTTTGTGACCTCAGCCATGTGATCCTCCGATCAGCGGGAAGGCCGTCCCATCTAGGGCCAGCGCCAAGGATGCACCGTCTGTGGGTACGACCTCCACCTCTCTGGGCAACTCGCGGGCATCGAGTCCGTCGATGAATCGACCCTCGCTGAGACAGACGTCGGGCAACAGCAGGCGGTCGTAGTCGACGGTGGCGATAGCACGGGCAACATCAGCACCGCTCATCAACCCTGTCACCGCGATATTGCCGCCGAAGAATTCATTGCGCACCTCGATCACGTCCACCGGTGGCTGACCAGCCGCCACAAACACGCGTTCAAGCGCTAACTTGCCATAGGTCGACGAGATAATCGCGACCTTGAGCGCATCCCCGGCCCGGCGCTGGCCAAAACCCTTGGACCGAAAGCGTACCGCGCGATAACCCAAGGCCGGTGCTCCATCGATAGACGAGAAGAACCCAGAGTGCGCGGGCACCTTGGTGCTCTCGCGGTGGGTGAACTCGTCCTCGAAGGAACGTGTCACCCCGACACCATTCTCGAGCTGTTCGAAGTCACCGTAGGTCTCACGATCAGGAAAGGTGACGTCGCCTAAGAGATAGAACTCGTCTGAGCAATAGAACAACGTATGCCCCAGGACCGAACGAGCGAGCTCTGCGTAGGTGGTGACCGTTTCGATTGCCGCGCGAGCCTCGTGCTTGGCCATCGGGCGCATCCTCGCCTCTTTGGTGTACTTGGAGACCCCGAGTGGGACGACACCAACCGAGGCCAACGAAGGAAATCGCAAGAGGATGTCGGTCAAGGTGGCCTCGAGGTGCACGCCATCGTTGATGTCAGGCGCTAGCACGATCTGCCCGTGCACCCGAACACCAGCCTCGAGCAGATGCTCAAGCCAACGCAGCGAGGTTGCCCCTCGACGATTGCGCAACATCTCGGCACGTAACAGCGGGTCGGTCGTGTGGATCGAGACATAGAGCGGGCTGAGTCGTTCGGTTATCACCCGCTCGAAATCCGCCTCAGTAAAGCGGGTGAGCGTGGTGAAGTTGCCATACAAGAACGACAATCGATAATCGTCATCTTTGACATAAAGGGTGCGACGTAGCCCCTTTGGTAGCTGGTAGATGAAGCAAAACTCACAGTGATTGTCACAGGTGCGCACCTTGTCAAAGAGTGCGTCAGAGATCTCCATGCCCACCAACGATCCTGCGGGCTTGTCGATGATCAACTCGAGCTCGATGCCAGAGCGCTCGATCGTCAGGATTGGATCCGGACCGTCCACCAACTGTTGATAGTCGATGATATCACGAGGAGGGACGCCATTGACGGCGACGAGAGCATCACCAACCATAACTCCCCCACGTTCGGCGGGCGAGCCTGGAGAGACACGAAGGATGGAGGGGTGAGGCATACAGAACCAGCCTAAAGGCTGAAGGTCTCCGCTACGGGCAATAGCGTAGCTTTGGAAGTCGCCTAGACTTGCTTGCGTGACGGTTGAAAAGGTCATCCTGGCTTCCCCCCGAGGCTTTTGCGCCGGTGTCGAGAAGGCGATCAACGCCCTTGCCTGGATGGTGCGGATCTTCCCACCTCCTGTCTATTGCTACCACGAGATCGTCCACAACCAACTCGTCGTTGAGACCTTCCGCCGTGTCGGCGTCATTTTTGTCCAAGACATCTCGGAGGTCCCAAGGGGACTCCCGGTGATGCTGAGCGCGCACGGCACAGCCCCCGAGGTGGTAGAGGAAGCCCGACAACACGGCGGGACCGTGATCGATGCGGTCTGCCCACTCGTCACGAAGGTTCATCATGAGATCAAGACCCGGGCCAGCAAGGGTTATCGAATCGTCTACATCGGCCATCGAGGTCACGAGGAGGCCGTTGGTGCCATCGCCGAGGCCCCCGGGGCCGTTGACTTTGTCGAAGCGCTCGCCGATGTGGAGGCACTCAACGTTGATGATCGCCCGGTCGCGTTGCTCGCTCAAACGACGCTGGCAGTACCGGAATGGGGTGAACTCGCCGATCGTACCAAAGAGCGCCTCGGAGATGTTTGGATGCCTGGTCGCTCAGATCTGTGCTATGCCACCACCAACCGCCAGGCCGCGGTGACCAAGATCGCCCCACGCCTTGACGTCCTCGTGGTAATCGGCTCCGCCAACTCTTCAAACACCTGTGCCCTCGTCCGAATTGGCACTGCTCACGGGGTACCGCGCGTTCTGCGCATCAACTCCGAGCTCGAACTCCCCGACGACCTCGAGGGGACGATTGGAATCACCGCTGGCGCATCGGCGGCAGAGGACGTCGTCACGCGCGTGGTTGCCAAGCTCGACCCTCGCCAAGGCATCGAGACGGTGCATGCGATCGACGAGGACGAGTTCTTCCCTGCCCCACCTGAACTTCGCGAGCTCTTGGGTGGTCTTGGCTGTGCGACCGCCCTCCTGCTCGACAAAGAGGCTCCAGCCGATGTCGGCGTCCATGATGCCGCTCGTGACGCCCTGGATGAGCTCAACGCTGAACCCGCTTGGGTACCACCATCCCGATAACCAAATGGTGGGCCAAAGCGCCTCGTCTTGGATTGTCTCCCGTCGTCACATCCATCTCAGCACGTCAGCACAGACCTCGACAACAGGGCTATGCAGCCGGGCGTGTGTTGCGACACCGACGCTCATGCATTGGCAACGCCGCGATGCTTACGGCGCCATGCTCGCTGTCGATCGACGTCTTCGTCGGTCGGCGCGGGAGCCATCCAGTGGAGAAGCATTCGTTGATAACACATAGCAACCAGCGCGCAACCCATAGTCTTTTGAGACAGATCGTAGCAGACAAGACCACAGTCAGCAGAGCCGTAGCCAACAGGGCCGTAGCCAACAGGGCCGTCGCAAACAACACGGCCTTAACCCGATACCGCTTGCACCATTGGCCTTAGTCCTGATGAACTAGCGCACACCACAGATGCATGTAATGCTTGTGTTGGACCGTCTCGTGAGTCATCGAACGTTTCTTGCAGCCTTGGTTGCGCGCCCTTAGTCTGATGCGGGGAATCAGGA
>JALCZJ010000018.1 GCA_022690815.1 Ferrimicrobium sp. | reverse complement strand
CTGGTTGTGGGGCTGGGGCCGCCTGTGGAGCTGGGGCTGGTCGTGGAGCTGGGGCTGGTTGTGGAGCTGGGGCTGGTTGTGGAGCTGAGCCAGCGTCACCTACCCGAGCGACTACCGTCCCAACCGCAACAGTATCACCTTCGGGAACAAGGATCTCAGTCACGACTCCCGATGCCGTGGCCGGGACCTCTGAGTCAACCTTATCGGTTGACACTTCGAAAAACGGTTGATCGATCTCAACGCTATCACCGACTTGAACGAGCCACTTTGTGATCGTTCCTTCGGTTACAGTCTCCCCTAATTGAGGCATAATTACATCAGCCAACGTGCAAACTCCTTCCGGTTAGCGAAAATACTGTCTCACCAAACGCTTCAGAAAGCGTCGGATGTGGTTGGATGAACTGTGCCAACTCCTCGGCACTTGCTTCCCAGTTAACGGCAAGATAGCCTGGCGAAAGCAGTTCGGTTGCCCAAGGACCCACAATGTGGACCCCCAAGATCTGGTGGGTCGCCTTGTCGGCGACAACCTTTACGAATCCATCGACTTCACCAATGATGCGAGCTCGGGAATTACCACCCAACGGGTCCTTTTTTACGATCGGGTCGTAACCACGCTCTCGAGCCTGCTCCTCGGTCAATCCTGCAAATGCGATCTCAGGATGGGTATAGATGCACCAGGGCACCCTCGAGTAGTCCACTGACGGCGATACTTCGCCGAGGATCGTCTTGATAACAGCAACGCCCTCAGCAAACCCTACATGAGCCAGCTGAGCAGTGTCGATCAGATCTCCAACTGCATAAACCCCAGGCTCCGAGGTTCGATAGCTGCCATCCACATCGACGAAACCTCTGTCTGAGATCGTGACAGACGCCTGGCCGTCAACAATGCCCTCGGAGTTTGGACGCCTACCGATGGCAACGACTATTTGATTAACGGTAATCGTCGTGCCGTCCGCAAGCGAAAGCGTCGTCTCAGCCCCGTTGGGAGTGTGACCAGTGACGCCTACGCCAGTCTTAATCTGGATCCCACGCTTCTTGAATGACCGAACCATGACGTCAACCAGATCTTGATCAACGCCAGGAAGTAGCCGAGGTAACGCCTCAACAATCGTGACACGACAACCAAGATCGGCCATCAACGACGCAAATTCGCAGCCGATGACCCCACCGCCAACAATAGCTACAGCCTCTGGCAGCTCCGTCAACGACAACACCTCATCAGAGGTCAATACATAATTCCCATCAACATCAAATCCCGGGATCGTGCGTGGCCGAGAACCTGTAGCGAGGATGACGCTGTCTCCAACAATGGTCTCACCCGTTGAAACGGCGATCCTTCCATTGCCTTCATAAACTCCATTACCGGCGTACGTGACAATACCTCGGCCCTTCATCAAGCCAGCAAGACCACCTGTAAGTTTGTCGACAACGGACTGTTTACGCTTCTGCGAAACCGCGAAATCGACAATGGGGTCGCTGCTGGTGATTCCAAACTCCGCCGCACCACGGATACCACGGTAAACAGCAGCCGTTTCAAGATATTCTTTCGCCGGAACACAACCCCGCTGCAGGCAAGTACCACCAACCCGATCGCGTTCCACAATGCCAACCTTGAGACCTGCTGACGCACCGTAGAGTGCAGCGGCGTATCCGGCGGGACCCGCGCCCAGTACTACCACATCGAATGCTTGCTCTTCGCTCAACACCCTTCCTTCCTTGCACCGCCCCCCTACTAGTTTTAGTAGAGATCACGACCCGGTAATAAATCGACTAGCGACCCCAGGTTCGCTCTGGCCACATACGATGCGCAACCTCCAACAAATCGAGGTACTCCTCATCGGTCAGGATCAAGTCGGCTGCCTCAACATTGGAACGAAGCTGGGCTACCGATGAAGCCCCAGGGATTGCGACCACCGACTCGTGCGACAGTACCCACGCGAGAGCCACCTGCGCTATCGATGCTCCATGGCTTGTGGCTATACGCTCCATAACCGCTCGCACCGGGCGAAATGCCATCAGGGTGCGATCCTGAAATTCACGCCTCAATCGTCGCATGTTGCTCGGCCTTGCGTCGATATCGTAACGACCAGCGAGCAGACCCTGCTCGAGGGGAGAGTAGGCGATAACCAATCGGTCGTGAGCAGTCGCCCATGGGACCATCTCGCGCACCGGCTTTCTTGCAAACAGCGATAGGTGGACCTGGTTGGTCCAAAGTGGAACGTTGACCGATGCCTGGGTACGCTGCCATGCGCCGAGCGAATAATTCGAGACCCCAAGCATTCGGATATCCCCAGCGTGCAACATCAGGGCAAACTCATTGACCTGGGCCGACAACGAAAATGCTGGATTCGGGAAATGGAGCTGATAGAGGTCAATCTCCTCAATCCCAAGGCGCGCCGCCGAGTTTCTCGCGTGCTTTCTCCCAATGCCACGTAATGGCAAGATCGGGGCATACTTTGTCGCCACCAAGGCATCGCGTCGATGGGAACCAAGGGCTTGGCCAAGAATGCGCTCAGACCGGCCAAAGCCATACATTTCAGCGGTATCGAACAGGTTGATGCCCAACGCGAGGGCCTCCTCAACCAACTCGAACGCGACACGATCCGCGTATTCGCTCCCGTAGCCCCACTCCGCAGAACCAAATTGCCACGTGCCGAGCCCAATCACGCTAAACCGGACACCGCCTACTTCCCGATACCTCACAGCTACAGCCTAGGAGTTATCGGCGTGACGACCAATCAGAGGCGGGGTAGAGGCACCTAGGAAGACATCCTTGCTTGACTCATTGCTACGGCCCTAGCATCAACAGACCACGATCGATCGTGGTCAACGTCACGTCACTAACACCGCTCGTTGGTTCTAGCGGGGAGGCATCCGAAGAGCACCGTCCAACCTGATCACCTCTCCATTGAGATAATCATTATCGACGATCGAGAGCACCAGCTTGGCAAAGTCACTCGGGACGCCCAAACGCTTTGGAAACGGCACCGAGGCACCGAGCGCAAGCCGCACCTCCTCTGGCAGCGTACCCAACAAGGGTGTATCCATGATTCCAGGGGCAATCGTGACAACGCGAACCCCCACACTGGAGAGATCTCGGGCTGCTGGAAGTGTGAGCCCGACGATACCCCCCTTAGATGCGGCATAGGCAATCTGCCCTATCTGTCCGTCATAGGCGGCGATGGAGGCCGTGTTGATGACCAACCCTCGCTGACCATCGCGTGGCTCAACCTTCGAGAGATAGCTGGCCCCATGACGAAGAAGATTGAACGTGCCAAAGAGGTTGACACGCAGCACGCGTTCAAAACTCTCTAAATCATGCGGCCTGCCGTTACGATCGATTGTTCGCTCGGCAATCCCAATGCCAGCACAATTCACTACCAGCCGCATGGTGCCAACCTTGGCAGCCTCCGACATGAGGTGCTCGACTGCGTCCCCATCGGCGACGTCGGTGGGGACGAAGCGTGCACCACGACCGAGTCTCTCCACTGCCT
This sequence comes from Ferrimicrobium sp., assembly GCA_022690815.1. NCBI lineage: Bacteria > Bacillati > Actinomycetota > Acidimicrobiia > Acidimicrobiales > Acidimicrobiaceae > Ferrimicrobium > Ferrimicrobium sp. The sequence goes on along the minus strand of JALCZJ010000018.1, from coordinate 47,335 downwards.
CTTTACCAGCCGCTTCGTTACGATCGGCGATTACTACCGTTGCACCGGCATCGGCCAGCGCAGACGCCGTAGCGAGTCCCAAGCCCGATGCTCCACCACTGATGACAGCGACCTCTCCGCGTATATCCATGCCGTCAATCTAGCCGAGCCAACGAACGGTACTCAAATTCAATCAGCAACGAACGCCCGAGGTGTGGCTAGCGAAACTGGCGAGCAGCCTCTTGGGCGTAGAGATCAACCTGGTTGTTGTGCGGGTCGCTGCTATGCCCCTTGACCCACTCAAACGTCACCTTTCTGCCGACGTGCATGACCTCTTGCAGCAGTGGTCGCCACAAATCACTATTGGCAACCGGTTCACCCTTGGAGTTTCGATAGCCGTTGATCTCCCACTTCTTCCACCAGGCTTGACGGAAGCAGTTCACGACGTATGTCGAGTCCGACCGAATCGCGATGTCTCCTTCATGCGACCGTAGTGCCTGCAAGACCGCCATCAGCTCCATCCGTTGATTGGTGGTCCGGGCCTCCCCTCCCGACTCCCAAGCGCCGGAGGCGGGTTCGAACCAGGCCCAACCGCCAGGACCAGGATTTCCTCGACACGCACCATCGGTATAGATCAACAATGCCACCTAACACCTGCCTTCAAGGATTAATTCTGACTGATGGGGAGTGTAACAGGTGGAACTCTTCGGCAAAAGCTGCAAGAATGGTAGATGTGATTATCGACGGCTTTGCACATCAGATTCCAGACATCGACCCAGAAGAGACAGCAGAGTGGGTTGACTCGTTCGACTCGCTCGTGGACGGGCGCGGCAAGCAGCGCGCCACCTTCCTCCTCATGAAGCTGCTTGAGGCTGCCCGAGAACGCCAGGTTGGGTTTCCCGCGACCGTTTCGACCCCTTACATCAACACCATCGCGCCCGAAAACGAACCGTGGTTTCCCGGAGATGAACACGTAGAACGGCGCATTCGTGCGTTCATTCGATGGAACGCGGCTGCGATGGTGACGCGGGCAAACCATCTAGCTGACGGCATCGGCGGCCACCTCTCAACCTATGCAAGCTCAGCCTCGCTCTACGAGGTCGGCTTTAACCACTTCTTTCGCGGCAAAGACGCAGGATCCCCGGGAGACTTCGTCTACTTCCAGGGTCATGGCTCACCGGGTATCTACTCACGTGCCTTCCTGGAGGGCCGCTTGACTGAAGACCAGCTCGATCACTTCCGCATGGAGGTTGACGGCCTAGGCATCCCGTCTTATCCGCATCCGCGGCTGATGCCTGAGTTTTGGGAGTTCCCGACGGTTTCGATGGGCCTTGGGCCGATCCAGTCGATCTACCATGCTCTCTTCAATCGCTACATGAACGATCGACACCTCGCCAACACGGCTGAGAGCCGGATCTGGGGCTTCGTCGGGGATGGGGAATTTGATGAACCAGAGACCTCAGGAGCGCTCTCTCTCGCTGGCCGTGAACACCTTGACAACCTCATCTGGGTCGTCAACTGCAACCTTCAGCGCCTTGATGGCCCTGTCCGCGGCAATGGAAAGATCATCCAGGAGCTCGAGGCCACGTTCCGCGGAGCTGGCTGGAACGTCATCAAAGTCATTTGGGGTTCCAAGTGGGACGAACTACTTGCCCGTGATACCGACGGCGTCCTCCTTAACAAAATGAATACGACCCCTGATGGTGACTTCCAGAAACTCGCAACCGAGAGCGGCGCCTACATCCGAGAGCACTTCTTCGGCCCCGATCCCAGGCTGCGTGCGCTCGTCGAGCACCTGAGTGACGAGGATCTCCAACAGTTGCCTCGCGGAGGACACGATTACCGCAAGCTCTACGCTGCCTACCATGCTGCGGTCAACCACCGAGGGTCACCAACGGCGATTCTCGCCCATACGGTCAAAGGCTGGACACTCGGCCCCGATATCGAGGCTCGTAACTCGACCCATCAGATTAAAAAGATGACTGTTGAGCAGCTGCGTCAATTCCGCGATCGCCTGCACCTAAACGATGTAATTACCGATGAGATGTTGGAATCTCAAGAGCCACCCTATATCCGCCTCCCAGAGGGGTCGATCGAAGCTGCCTACATGGAATCTCGCCGCAAACAGTTAGGAGGGTCGTTGCCGCGTCGCATCAATCGCAGCGCCGAGCTTCCCGCACCAAGTGATGACGTCTTCAAAGAGTTCTACCTTGGGTCAGCTAAGCAGCAAGTGTCGACCACCATGGTGTTCTCGAAGTTGTTACGCAACCTCATGAAGGATCCGTTGGTCGGTCCCCGAGTCGCGCCGATCGTTCCTGACGAGGCGCGAACCTTCGGGCTCGAGGCACTCTTTCGAGAGGCCAAGATCTACTCCACGATCGGACAACGCTACACGCCGGTCGATGCAGGACTCCTGCTTTCCTATACCGAGGCCCAGGACGGTCAGATCCTTGAGATGGGTATCACTGAAGACGGTTCGACGGCGATGTTCACGGCGGTAGGAACGTCGTATGCCACACTCGGGGTACCGATGATTCCCGTCTATCTCTTCTACTCGATGTTTGGCTTCCAGCGATCCGGTGATCTCTTGTGGGCTGCATCCGATGCGCGAGCGAAGGGATTTCTGATTGGCGCTACGGCTGGGAGAACGACGCTGCTCGGCGAAGGACTGCAACATACCGACGGCCACTCACAGATACTTGCTGCCGTATATCCCAACGTACAGGCTTATGACCCAGCTTTTGCGTACGAGATCGCTGCGATCGTCAAGCATGGGATCGCAGACATGTTTGGACCCCAGGGTCGAGATGTCATCTACTATCTGACGACCTACAATGAGAACTACCTCATGCCAGCGGTAGATCCCGACCAAAACCTTGAAAAGCTGAGCGACGCGATCGTGCGAGGGGGATATCGGTTCTCGTCTGGACAGAAGCCACAGTCGTTGGCACCGATCTCGTCGGCAACTCCGCGTGACCGCGAGCGACACGCGACCCTGTTGTTCTCCGGAACCGCACAGTCGTCGGTCAGGGCTGCGGCTGAGGCCCTGCGTGAGCGCTGGAATGTCGTCTGTGATGTCTACTCGATCACCTCCTACAAGCGGCTCAGGGAAGACGCCGAAGCGGCCGAAAGATTCGAGCGCCTCAATCCAGGTGAGTCTGCTGAAACCCCATGGGTCTCTCAGCTGCTCGGTAGTGCCGAGGGACCGATCATCGCAACCACTGACTTTGTCAAGCTGGTGCCCGATCAGATTCGACCCTTCATCCATCAGCCATTCGTATCGTTGGGAACCGATGGCTTTGGTCGTTCAGACACCAGAGAGGCGCTTCGCCGCTTCTTCGAGACCGATGAGGCATCGATCGTGGTCGCCACGCTCGGGGCACTTGCCAAGCTCGGTGATGCCAAGCCAGAGGAGGTCAGTGACGCGATCACCCATTATGGTGTCGTATACAATCATCATGACCCAACCGTCTAACCATCGCTGAGAGAGGCACCTACATGCTGACCGGAGACATCTACCTTTCACCCGACGAAAGGGCGAACGAGTTTCTCAAAGAGAATCCGTTTGGTCTGCTGGTTGGCATGCTTCTCGATCAACAGATCCCGATGGAGCGTGCGTTTAGTGCTCCATATGTTCTCGATGGTCGCCTACGTGAGCATTATGGCCTGAGTCTTGAGCCAGCTGCTGTTGCATCGTTGGGCGATGAGGATCTAGTCTATCTTTTTTCCGAAAAGCCTGCGCTCCATCGGTTCCCCAAGTCCATGGCCTCCAAGTGTCACCTATTATCGCGACGGATCGTTGATGATTATCACAACAATGCCGCAGCGCTGTGGGAGGAGGCAGAGTCGGGGTCGGCGGCGCTTGCGCGCCTGCAGTCTCTTAATGGCTTTGGATCGGACAAGGCCAAGATCTTTCTCGCGCTATTGGGCAAACGCTTCGGCGTCGCTCCCCCGGGATGGGAGGAGGCATCAGACCCCTTTGGTAGGGCAAACGAGGTGCGTTCGGTGGCGGACGCGAGTTCTCTACAAGCCCTTGAGGAGATCCGACTGTTCAAGGCGTCCATGAAGGCGGCCCGAAAGGTCTGACGCCGCTTGTCGGCACGCTCTTGGATGCACCCGTCGTCGAGTTCTTTCCTAAATCTACGACCACGACCAAAGCACGGCGCGACGCCGCTGGTCATGCCATCGAATTTTCTCATAGCAGGGCGCCGCTCGACGCTTCTGAAAACGTATTCACTTGCAAGGATGCAGAGCTTCGAGCCCACAGACATGCGCTCCGAGGCGGTGGAGCTGACGATCGTAAAATAAATTTCCTGCCATCGTTGAACAATCAGGATCACTCACGCGTACTTGGTGTCAGTTGTTCAACTCGAAGGGAAACACACGTGAAGGTCCATCCGTCAACCAAAGCTATCAGATTGCTATCCATCGGCCTTGGGGCTGGTGCTTTGAGTCTGCTCGTGCTCCCGCAGGCAGCCTTCGCCCAACCGACGGCCGAGGCTCACCTCTATCCACAGATGGCAACCCACCAGATCGGCTCCACCAATGGCTCCAACGGCGACACCAATCCCTATGGGTTGGCCGTGATACCCAAGACCCTGGGCAGCCTAACCGCAGGCGATCTACTCGTTACTGATTTCAACAGCGCATCATCGATGGGTCAAGGCACATCACTCGTGGAAGTAAACCCCGCGACTGGCGCATCGAAGGTCTTCTATCAAAATGCAGCCATCACTGGCCCGGTCGGTATTGCCATCAACCCATCAGCAGACATCGTTTGGGTGACGTACTACGGAACCGCCACCGACGGATCGGCCTCTGGCTACGCCGTGATCTCGAACACCGGAACGCTCCTGGCCAACTACACCAACACCACGAGCTCCTACAACGGCAACCACGACCTGTTTGAGGGTGCTTGGGGTGCCGCGTTCGCCCCGGGCGCCTTTTTCTGGTCCAATGCCGGAGCAGCAACTCCAAACGCGACCGGCACAACCGGCCAAGTCTGGCGGCTCAATCCCAATCCAACCGCTACGACGAAGAATGGTCAGCCAATCAACGCTACCTATGTCCCTCTCGCCACGAACCTACCGACCGCAGACATGGCCGGATCCACGCTAACCCCCAGTAACGTCGCTGGCCCTCAAGGCATGGCCTATGACGCTGCCAACGGAACCTTGTACGTCACCGACGATTACAACAACGCGATCTATGCGTTACCCAACGCACTCACGGCAACAGGCCCCGTCACGCCGATGATGATCGCCCAGAACGGAGCTTTGAGCGCCCCTCAAGGCATTGCGATTAATCCAGTGAACAACACGCTGTTGGTCGTCAATGGTGCCTCGAACAACGAGCTCGTCGAACTCACCACCTCGGGGCGTATGCTCGCGACACGCACGCTCGACACAGGAAACGCGGGGGCACTCTTTGGTCTTGCAACAACCTCGATGGGTCATGGACGTCTCGGAATCTACTTCGATGACTCCAATACCTCCACGCTTGATGAACTCAACGCTCCAACGTATGGCTACCAGTCCTACCAGTTCGCCCAAGCCGATGGTGCTACCACCGCATTCGGCGTCCCATCGATGCCTGCCGCTCCCAAAGTGATGGGCAAGGTTGTTGGGATGGCCTACGCAGCAGGCTCCAACGCAAGCGGTTATTGGGAAGTGACTGCTAACGGCTCCGTCTATGCCGCCGGTAGCGCCCACAACTATGGTGGGCTCAACGGCACGAAACTCGCATCCCCAATTGTTGGGATCGCTTCGACCCCTGATGGCAAGGGATATTGGCTCGTGGGCGCCGATGGTGGCGTCTTCAACTTCGGAGATGCTGGGTTCTATGGGAACACGTACTCCGACGGGCTGACTGGCCTCATGGGTAAACACCCGCTTAATATGCCGGTCCTTGGAATAATCGCCACCCCCGATGGTGCTGGTTATTGGCTAGTGGCCAAGGATGGTGGCGTCTTCAACTTCGGAGATGCTGGGTTCGCTGGCTCTGGCGCCCATTTGGGTATGACATTCGTCGCCGCTGCAGGTCCACTGCAGTAAGGCTAGGCAACGCGATGGTGGTAAGAGGGGATGGAATGCTCGAAGTAGTTCTGCAGGATCTGTTCGAATCATTCTCCCCTCTTATCCGCGCCCAGGTCTACGGAGTGGTCAAAAACACAACCACCGCTGATGACATCGTCCAGGAAACCTTCCTGGCTGCGCTCGACCACAAGGATGCACTGGTAGCCGACAAGGAGCGGCTCAAGGGTTGGCTTCTCGTCGTTGCTCGCAACCGCGCCATCGACCACCTACGGCGGTCACACCGACTCTCGAGCATGAACAATGTAGATGTCGAACATAGTGGCGATGGAACCATCAGCGTCATCGATAGGATCTCTCTCGAATCCGCCATCCAATCGTTAACCGACGACCATCAGCTCGTGATCCGCCAGGTTTTGGTCGAAGGAGTCCCAACGGTAGTCCTCGCGTCACAACTTGGCATACCCGAGGGAACGGTGCGATCTCGCCTCCACTATGCTGTCAGAATCCTGCGAGCAGCCCTGGAACAAGAGCATGACCGACGATAACTCACTACACGAACTCCTAGTCGAATATACTCTCGGCGCGCTTGCGCCAGCCGAGCGTCGTGCCTTTGAGGCGCATCTCATCGTCTGCGAAGAATGCTCCAAGGCGATAGACGCAACGACGTCGCTCGTGGTAAACATCGAAAACCTGCGCGACGCCTCCACCGCAGCGGCACCCATGGCCAACCCAACAGTCCACGAGGAACAAAAATCCGTCCGACTTCGCTGGCTCGCCAGGGTCGGAACACTCGTTGTCGGAGCCGCAGCAGGTCTCGTGATCGGCCTTTCATTGGCTCACAATCCCGCCACCAGTGCGAAACCCACCAGTGTCATCGCAATGCCATCCCCGTCGACTGGGGTCACTGGTTCCCTCGCGCTGTATGAGAAGCCTTGGGGTACCCAGGTTCGTGCGACCTTTGCGAACCTTCCCTCCAAGGGGCAGATTCGAATGGTCGTCGCCAGCACCAGCGGGCATGTCACGACCACCTGGCTCGGCACGCGTCGCACCAACATCGCCCTAGATGCGGCGATCCCGTATCGACCCAATGCAATCAAATGGGTCGGCGTCTATTCCTCCAACGGACGCCTTATCGATTCGTGGAGCCAATAGACACGCCTCGACTTGTCTCGGACGTTCTCTCTTGATCGATAACTCATGGAAGATTTTGGAAGAAGATGGCCACGACACGGCCCATGACCTTTGATCAGCTGACACACGGCGACCATGTCGTGAATCGCCGCTCAGCGCCAAGTATTTGCATTCCACAACAATTCAACTAAGATTTAAATGGCAAAAGTTCTCCAGTAAACGAGCTCCATGGCCGTGCCATTACTCAAATGTAGTGCGAGTCGGACACGGCTTTCATCCAGTTGCCAAGGGAGGGAACCTGATGAGCGCCACCAACGCTACACCGACCGATACGCCAAGACCAACGCCGAGAACTGGGCTCGCGTTGGCGGTGGTGATGACCGGCGTGCTCATCACGGCGGTCGACACCACGATCGTTGTACTCGCACTGCCCGAGATCGAACGCGGTCTCCATGTCGCCCTCTCCTCGGTGATCTGGGTCATCATCGGCTATCTTCTGGTGGTGACGCTCCTCGCCTCGCAGGTCGGAAGACTGGGGGATATGTACGGACGAGTCAAGATGTACGAGACCGGCTTTGTCGTCTTCATCGTCGGCTCCGCTCTGTGTGCTCTGTCCTGGAATGAGCCCTCGATCATCGCCTTCCGTATTCTCCAAGGTATCGGTGGTGCACTGGTGACCGCCAACAGTGGAGCGGTCATCGCTGATCTTTTCCCACCGGAGAAGCGAGGCCGAGCCTATGGTTTCAACGGAATCGGCTACTCACTCGGCGCGGTGCTGGGCATCGTCTTGGGTGGCGTCATCGTGACCTTCATCTCCTGGAGATGGATCTTCTGGATCAACGTGCCGATCGGCATCGCTGCGGTTTTACTTGCACTACGAGTCCTCCACGACTCCGGGACTCGGGAGAAGCGTAAGATCGACATTGCCGGCATGGTAACCGCCGGTCTCGGCCTGTTCGGTATCCTCTGGGCCGTTACTAGCCTGGCGACCAGCTCGCTCGATACGACACTGATTCTGTTCTTGGTTGGAGGGGTCGTCCTTCTCGTGGTGTTCGTCCTCATTGAGCGGGTCCAGTCCGATCCGATGGTCCGTCTCTCGCTCTTTAGAGTACCCACCATGACCCCATCCTTGCTCGCCTCCATGTGTCAAGGTCTTGCCAACTATGCCGTGCTTTTCCTCGTTCTCATGTACCTCCAAGGACCGCGAGGGCTCTCGCCGCTCGATGCCTCGCTACTCCTGGTTCCGGGGTATCTCGTTGGTGGGGCCATTGGACCATTCTCGGGACGCATGGCCGACAAAATCGGACCTGTGCTTCCTGCTACCTTCGGCCTCGCGACCCAAATCATTGGGCTAGCACTCTATGCCCAACTCGGCATGACTACTGGCCTGTGGCTGGTGGTCGTCGCAAGTGTCATCAATGGAATCGGATCGAGCAGCTTCTTCCCGGCCAACAACTCAGCCGTCATGAAAGCGGCCCCTCGCAACGTCTTTGGAATCGCCTCTGGCATGCTTCGCACCTTCCAGAACACCGGGATGGTCTTCTCGTTCTCGATGGCGATCCTGATCGCCTCTCGAACGATTCCACGACAGGTCGCCTTTGCCATCTTTGTCGGAACTGCAAAGCTACACGGCGCGATCGCAAGTGTCTTTGTGAGCGGTCTCCACTCGGCCTTTTACGCCTCGATGATATTCTTGATCATCGCAGCTGCTCTCTCAGCGACTCGGATTCGCCATGGTTTAATCATCCGATCGACGGCCGAACGTCATTGAGTGGCAAACCAGTCGCCATCAACACACTGACCCTCCGGCGGAGGCCTCCCAAGCAAACAATTCCTAACGCGTGGCTCTCGTCACCAGCCGCGCGCGATCCAATCGTCGAGACTACCTGACTCAGCCCCGATGGTGGTCGGCGCGCCATGCCCGGGCAAGACCACCGTGTCGTCATCAAACATCGCAAACAGACGCCGCAGAGAACGGATGATGGTGGGAAAGTCTCCGCGCGGAAATTTGGTTGCGCCGGGACCACCAGGGAAGAGGGTATCCCCAGTAAACAGCACTCGCTGACCGAGCGCCCCAAGACAGATCGAACCCGGTGTGTGTCCAGGCGTGGCCAACACTTGCAATGAGATCTCGCCAAGACGGATCACTTCGTTATCGACAAGGGCGATATCGTAACCATCCAGGAGGGCTGCATCCGGCTCGCCGACCAATACCTGGACTCCCAGTTGACGCAGGTGCGCGACTCCGCCAATGTGATCGTCATGTCCATGAGTAATCAACGCCCGAGAGACGCCGCGATCAACCAGCTGCGTCAAGAGACCTAGATCGTCCCCGGTCGCGTCGATCAGCAAGGCTTGTGACGTGTCTTGGGTTGAAAGAACGTAGAGGTTGTTGTCCAGTGGTCCGACGACATACTGATCAACACGAAGTTGGCCAAATACCTGACTTGTTTCCATTCGCTTGTGCCCTCACTTCACCGAGATCCACCTGTAGGCTAGTCACTGTAGCTGCGATGCCGCCAAGGAGACATCGCGGATCGTAAATCACGGATTGTGAAGTAGTCACAGCAAGACAAGAGGGAGGCTTACGTTGAATTTCGCGATGACGCCAGAGCAGGAAGAGCTCAAAACCACAACCCGTCGATTTCTCTCACAACGCCTGCCAACGAATCAGACTCGAGCCATCATGGAGACGGAGCACCCAATCGCGCTCGATGTATGGGCTACGATGGCATCTGAACTCGGTGTCGCTGGGGTGCTCGTTCCAGAGTCAGCCGGCGGACTCGGACTCGGGTTCGTAGAGGCAGCCTGTATCCTCCAAGAGATTGGGCGCATCGTCGCCCCGCTTCCATTCTTGGTAACCTCTGTGCTCGCTGTGGAGCTTCTGTCATTCGGGGATCCAACGGCACCCGCTACCGCATCGACCCTCGAAGGGATCGCCACCGGTGCCGTCGTCGTCGGCCTGATGGGTAGATCCGCAGAGGACCCATTGGCACCCTGTGGCACCCTGACGTCAAACAAGGTAGATGCCGGGAGTCGATTTGTCCTCGATGGTGCACAGGCTACCCATCTGCTGGTTGCAATCGAAAGCGATGAGGGACCGATGCTCGCGCTCGTATCGGCTACCTCGCCAGGTGTGCACATCACAGCACAGACGACCCTTGACCTGACGAGACCCATAGCTGAGGCAACGTTGAGCGCCGCTGATGCCACCATCGTCCTCGATCCCTCCGCCTTCCAACGGGCTCGCTCAAGCTTTGCAACGATGGCTAGCGCGGCCATCGCCCAAGACATGATTGGGGGTGCCGAACGCGTCCTAGAGATGTCGGTGGACTACGCAAAGGATCGCCATCAGTTCGGTCGCCCTATTGGAAGCTTTCAGGCGATCAAACACCGGCTTGCCGACATGCTGGTGGACGTCGAATCCGCCAGGTCAACAGCGCTCTATGCCGCCTTTACCATCGCTGACGGCGCAGACGATCAGGCGATCGCAGCAGCGACCGCCAAGTCGGTCTGTGGTGATGCCTACTTCCGCGTTGCGAGCGCTGCAATCCAAGTTCATGGCGGCATCGGCTTTACCTGGGAACACGATGCCCACCTGTACTTCAAACGCGCCAAAGCCGATCAGATTCTCTTTGGCAATGGGCCCCTGCATCGGCGCCGCCTCGCAGGTTTGCTGGGTCTTACATGATGGCGTGAAGATCGCGTTAGTAAAACCAAGCGAGTACAATGGAGTGAGGTAGATAGTTACCTGAGTGGTGGAATGAATATGGACCGAGATAGCGCCTCAGATAAAGACAGCGAACTGCTTGCAACCGCGGAGGACCGCGAGCGGGCTCGCACCCTGCTTCTCGATCGCTTCCGGTCGGGCAACCTCAGCTTCGATGAGTACGAGGTTCGACTTCTTCGCCTAGCCAAGGCTCGGCGGGTCTCCCAGATTTACGAGGCCACCTTCGAAAAGATCCGAACACCCTTCATCGGTCCGCGTTGGGATCACAGAATGCACCGGATCGATACCGTCGGGCTTATACCCATCGTGGCGCTTGCAGCCCTGAGTTTCTTCATGGGGTGGGTATTTCCGATCTTTGCCATCGTTGCCGTGCTCTTTATCGCGGTCAACGTCGGCTACGGGCTGCAGTGGCTCCGCTACCGCCCAATCAAGCGCAGCCTTGCCAAAAGCGACCATCCTGCCTAACGATCCAGTCTGGTCAGCCCAAACGCCCGGTCGTCTAAGGTGGTCGCATGAACGACGATCAACTGCATCCCTGGCATCAGGTCCAAGAGGATCTTCGCCAACCAGCGAAGGATCTGAGATCCCTGATCCCCGAGGTCCTTAAGTCCTACGGTGCCCTGCACCACAGTGCCATGGCGGAGGGCACATTGAGCACCAGCACCAAAGAACTCATCGCTATCGCCGTAGCTGTCGCCCTCAAATGTGACGGTTGCATCGCAGCACACGCCCGCGGCGCCGCACGTGCTGGCGTCAGTCGCGAAGCGCTAGCCGAAGCGCTTGGGGTCACCATCTTGTTGACCGGCGGGCCAGGAACCGTCTACGGACCTCGGGCACTTGAGGCCTTCGACGAGTTCGTTGTCGACTACCGATCGGACGGCGGCTCTACCTCGAGCTAAGGATCTGCCCATTGGGGTCATCACAAGCCCAGCGCATAACGCTGAGCGCATGGTCTCGATGACCCAGTGCATATAGTGCCCGTGAACCGACGACATCCTCAATCTCCATCAGGACCGGCCCGTCCGGACCGGTGCAGACATCGACGCCGTAGTATCCCGGCCCGAGCAGACCGATGATGGCTTTGACAAAGTGATATTCGTTGTCGCCGGCGCGAACGAGTCGAGCCGAAGCACCCATCGCAACGTTGGAGTGCATTCCATCGGTTGCCAGCCGTTCAACGGTCGCAACAATTTCTCTGCCGACGACATAATGCCGACGATCACGCCAGGCCTCAGGGAGATACGCCTGGGCAAGCATGGCCGATGTCCACGAAAACCAACCATGGTCTCGCATGAGCTCTACGCCGCGGCCGCCATGGCCCCAGCGCGGCTTGCGCACCCAAGCCGACCCGATGGCACCGGGAAGATAAAGTGGCGGCGTCGAGATCCCATGGCGTTGCGCCCAAAGATACTGGGCGAGTTTATCATTGCCCAACATTGCTAGCAGAGGGCTGTTGACGACCCGTGGGACACGTGATTGTAGCCAGAGGCGTTCGCGCAGTGAGCGTGATCGAACGATGATGACATCTATAGTGGTCAAATCCGTCGATCGCAAGGCGTCAGAGCCGACGACCGGGACCACCTCGACCCCCAATGCGCCCCCAGCGCTCATCAGCGCGGACAGGAAGAATCGATTGCCATCGAGCTGGATGGGATCGTAGTAGACCGCTACCCGGCGAGCCACTGGCCTAATGCCTGACCGACGCGGAAGGCTACATCCACACCGGATATCGCCGACAGTCTCCAGATATGGGCATTGGAGTTCACCTCGCAAACGATGGTGCCGTGGCCGTCCTCATCAAAAAGGAGATCGACCCCAACGTTGAAGCCACCCACCGCAGCTGCACTCGCCACCGCCAAGTCACGTTCAATGGTCGAAGGCTGGTAAGGATAGCCCACACCGCCAGCCGAAAGGTTGGCTCGGAAATCGATCGGGTGTTCTCGGGTAATCGCAGCGACACATTCACCGTTGACTACCTGGAGGCGCAGATCCCGACCGCGCGAACTCGCGATAAACTCCTGGGCAAGCAGGTGGCGGTCTGCCAGGGCATCCACGATGGCGAAGACGTCTTCGACAGCGTTGGCCAGGTAGACCTGGGCGCCAAAAGAACCTTTGGCCTCCTTGATCACGACAGGCAATGAGAGTTCGTCAATCATCGACAACACCGCATTGGAGTCGACTTTTTGCTTTGGATAGAGTGACGGCAAGATAACGGTCTTCGGGATGCGAAGACCGTGGGCATTGAGATGTGTGTAGGTTCGACGTTTGTCATCACAGATGGCGATCGCCGACGCGCTATTGAGAACCGTGGCGCCCTGCAGCTCGAGCTGTTCAGCCAAGGCAACATCCTTATCGAGAAAGACGACGATCTGATGATGACGGTCTACCTGTTCGACCCTGCTCATCAGGTTTTCTGTGCTGATCAGTCGGACATGCTCGAAGGTCTTGCCAAGGCCACGCTGATAGAGGATGCCGTGGTCAACGAACTTCTCCCCCAGTCCAAGGTTGGCCACCACCAACACCTCGCGCTCAGCACCAGTGATGACTGGGGCTACGATCGAGTCTCTTGCCAACGGGGATTGGTCCTTATGCACGGCTACAGTCTAGAGAAGGAGGAAACATGCCAGTAGATCGGGTGTGGTGCGAGTCCGCTGACTTGTGCCTCTACATCGCCAACGTCAAGGAAAGCGCCACCCTTGATCGTCCGTCGATCCTGGTGTCTCCAGGTATTACCGAGACCGACATCGGGGGTAGCACCGACCGAGTATTGCAAGAGGTTGTTGAACGATTGAGTTACTTCTGCCGCACCGAGGTGATCGGATTCAATCCACATGGGGTCGGTGAATCGAGTGGTACCCTGTCAACTGAGGGTTTAGGCAACGATCTTCTCGCTATCGCTGAGTTCCTCAAGCCTCGCTCCCTGGTGATGATCGGCTTTGGGCTGATTGGTTACGCCATGCTCACGTGCACACCGTTGCCTCAAATCGCTGGCATCGTCACCGTCGATCCACTGGTCGACCCACACGACCGCGACGAACTCACCTCGATGGGAGTGCGTCTCGACCCCGACCGCACACTCACGGTCACTGACATCCCGATCGATCTCGACAGCCACCGGACACGGTGGCTGGTGATTGTCCCGGGTGACCAACGACGATCTGACGATGTCGGACTTGCACAACGCATCGAACGCTACCGCCCAGAGGTGCACCGCATCTTTGCGACGCCATCGCGCCTCGGTAGCGACCCGCGTCCGTATGCGCTCATCTTGGGGTGGCTAGAGCGTGAGCTATGGACCAACCCTGCAACGATCGAGGCGCCACGCAAGTGAGACTCTCAGCTATTCTTCGGGATACTCCTAGCTTGCCCTTCGTAACGCTGACTAGCTTAAGAGTTGCGAAAGGAGCATCGCATGCGAATTCTAGTAGTCGACGATGAAGAGACACTGGTAGACACCCTCAAGCGTGGCCTCGTGGCCGAAGGCTTTGCAGTGGATACTTGTTACAACGGTCTTGACGGTCTGCAGCTGGCGCGAAGCGCGCCCTATGACTGCATCGTCCTCGACATTATGTTGCCTGGAATGAACGGTTTCAAGTTCACGGCAACCCTGCGAAATGAGGAGATCTGGACACCGATTCTCATGTTGACCGCCAAAGACGGCGAGCTTGACGAGGCTGAAGCACTCGATACCGGCGCCGATGACTTCCTGAAAAAGCCCTTCTCCTTCACGGTCCTTGTGGCACGGATACGCGCGCTGTTACGCCGCAATGTTGACAGTCGACCACCGGTCTTGATGGCTGGTGACCTCAAGCTCGACCCCTCGAGCCATTCGGTCACTCGAGGTGATGTCACCATCGAGCTCACGACCCGAGAGTTTTCCTTCCTTGAACTCCTCATGCGCTCAAAAGGTAAGGTCCTCAACAAGCGTGAGATCATCGAACACGTTTGGGACTACGATTTTGAGGGAGACTCGAACATAGTTGAGGTGTACATTGGCTACCTGCGCAAGAAGATCGACGCGCCGTTTGGCACAAAGTCGATCCGTACCGTTCGCGGCGTGGGCTACCTCCTGGAAGAGGATGGCGGCACGGCGCCAGTCACCTGCGATGAGGTGTCGACTGTCGTCTAGCTCATATATGACTAGGAGACCAACGTGAGGCTTGCCTCCATGGAGCGAATTGATCAGGTCCAAAAGACGCGATTTCCGCCCCTACGCTGGGTTGGTCGCCAGCTTGCTTCGGTTCGCAAACGTACCACCATAGCAGCGACCGTGGTCGTAGGGCTCGTCCTGTTGGCGGCGTTCATCGGCGTTGCCGTCACGCTTCGCTCTGCGCTCACCAAAAACGTCATCAACACGGCTAAGAACGAAGCCGACGATATCGTGCTCTTGGTCAGGGATGGCCATCTCCCGAATCCACTGCCGATACCGAGAGGGGATCTCGCCGCCCAAGTTGTCAACAGCAAAGGCGCTGTTGTAGCCTACTCCCCGAACCTGAAGGGGGCAAAAGCGTTGCGCACACCCAAAAGGGTGCCTGCGGATGGGATTGTAATGACCGAGTATTCCGCTAGGGCAAACCGACTCGCCATCAACGGCAACGTCGACCACCACGCGGTATTTGTTGCCGATCAGGTTGAGGTGCCGACGTTTCTGGTAGGAGTTATCAATCGGCCCCCCTCATCGTCGAGCACGAGCCACCTCATGGCTGGGTCCACTGGCAAACCAACCACCTTCTACGTCTATACCATCGCCTCCCTGTCCTCGGTGGATGCTTCGGTTGCAGCGCTCAAACGTGAGTTCTTCATCGTGTACCCGCTCATCTTGTTCGTCGTGGCGTTATCGACTTGGATCTTGAGTCGGCGAGCACTCGCGCCAGTCGATCAGATCCGCCGAGACGTCGAAGAGATCACCAGCCTCAACCTCTCAAACCGCGTCTTTCAGCCGGACGGCGGCGATGAGATCGCTCGACTCGCTGCCACCATGAACTCCATGCTCGCCCGTCTCGACGCCGCATCAGAGCAGCAGAAGCAATTCATCGCCGACGCTTCCCACGAACTCAAGAGTCCCCTGTCCGCCCTTCGAGCTTCGCTCGAGGTTGGCCTCTTGCATAGTGACATGACCGATTGGCATCAAACGGCGAGCGTTGCCCTCCAAGAGAGCGAACGAATGCAGCGCTTGATCGAGGACCTTTTGACACTAGCCAAAGCTGAGGCCCACGTGCAAGCCGTACGCGTCACGGTCGACCTCGATGAGCTCTGTCGCGAAGAGGTCCAAAGGATACGTCGTACCCATCCCGGCATCAACATCGACATGTCGAGGGTCAACGCCGTTCGGCTCCTCGCCGATCCGGAACAGATCCGCAGCATCGTCCGCAACTTGATCGAGAACGCCGTCCGTTATGCCAGCACCACGGTCATCGTGGTGGCCCAAACCGACGAACAATGTGCCACCTTCGCAGTGGCCGACGATGGTCCGGGCATCCCACCCGAGCGCAGAGACGCCGTGTTTGAACGATTTACTCGCCTTGACCCGGCGCGAAGCCGCCTCCAAGGTGGGTCGGGGCTCGGCCTTCCAATCGTTCGAAGCCTAGTGGAACTCATGGGAGGAACGGTTACCATTGGAACCTCCCACCTACAGGGGGCATACTTTAACGTCCGCCTACCCATCGTGGCCGATCAACGTGAACCTACCAGTCCGGCACTTCACGACCCGCAAACGACCGTCGCTCATGCCAAGGGCGCTCAACTAAAGGAAACTGTTTGACAAAACTCACCTCATCCCCATCGCGCAAGCAACACAAACGCCACTCGCTTGCCTACCGTCGGGTCCGTGGCGTGATCATAGCTGGCATCGTGGTCGTGGGTGGCTACGGCTCACTGGGGGTGATCGGCGCGCTAGGGTCGCCCGGATCGGCCAGCTTCGGTGTCAAATTCGTTGAGTGGGTGCGGGGCAACGGAGGCGCAAGCATCGTCCAAACAGCGGAGGATACCTGGTACAGCATAAACCAGCCACCTGTTGGCGGGACGCCACCGAAAGGCTCACTTCGCCCGGCAGCGAGTGTTCGCGAGAGCCAGCCTGCTAGGGCAAGTTCTGGTATTTTGCCCGCACCCAAGGCAATCCCTCCTATCGCAAGTCCCCCATTGGCGCATGAAGGACAGTGGACTCCGGAAGGGCCACTCGTTGATGGTTCGCCCGCACTCTACGTCACGTTGATGCGACCAGACAAGGTCCACACCTCGCTCGTCGCAGGTGTCGCCTGGCTCGACCCCAAACTCGTGAGCTTCCTTCAGTACGCTGGTGCCCAGGAGCCACCTGGCGGCGGTTCATGGCCGTATGTGGCACCGATTCAAGGCACCCAAGCCTCCAATTTGGTCGCTGCCTTCAACTCAGGCTTTCGTATGAGCGATGCACAGGGGGGCTATTATGCCTACGGACGCATGGCCGTCCCACTCAAAAACGGAGCCGCATCCTTCGTCGTGAACCAAAATGGTGTCGCTACCGTCGAGCGTTGGACCGATGGCCAACACGTCCCTCGGTCAGTTGCAGTTGTCCGTCAAAACCTGGTTCCGATCGTGGAATCCGGCAAGGTCAACCCGCGAGTGTACTCATCAAATTACCAGACTTGGGGCGCAACCGTAGGCAACCAGGTCCTGGTATGGCGCTCGGGCGTGGGTGTCACAGCGAACGGAGCAATTGTCTACGCGAGTGGCCCGGGACTCTCAGTGGCGTCGCTCGCGAAGCTCTTGGCTCGAGCTGGGGCCGTCAACGCGATGGAGCTTGACATTAACTCCGCGTGGACGAACTTCTTTTACTTTAATCACACACTCGGCACACCCGCCAGCCCGGCCAATGGCTACCGCTTGGTCTATAACATGGAGCGACCTCCACAGCGCTACTTTGAGGGGACCGCTCGCGACTTCGTCGCAGCAATAGCGAGGGCCCACCCACTGAACGTAGCGCTATGAGATCCGACAGCCTTGGCGCTCCGTCGGGATGAGCTGGGTGATACCGGTGGCTAGAGTGCAGCAATGAGCCGGTTTGCCAGGCGATCACGCGCCCGGGGTCACCGACGACGGGCCAGCTCGCCGCGGAGTAGACACGCTCCTCATCCCATCGATAGCAACCAGTTCGCCCCTTCCGCCAGGTTGATTTTGTCTGCCGCCGTCGGCTGACATGACACCAATTAATCGGTGTAGCGCAGCCAATAGGAGTGGCCGATCAGTTCGATTACGACTCGTCCAACGCGAGCATCAGCGTGTTCCAGGGCAGCGTCGCGCACTTGATCCGAACCGGGAACTTAACGACACCCTGAAGCGCCGCAAGCTCTCCGATCTTTCGCAGATCCACAGGCTCAGGCTCCACCGGTGATTCTTCTACGGCAATCATTCGTTTGAAACGATGGACGATTGCTCTCACCTCATCAACCGGCTGTCCCTTGACCGCTTGTGACATCAATGAGGCCGAGGACCGGGAGATGGAACACCCCTGCCCGGTAATTTTGATGTCAGCGACCACCCCATCTTCGACTTGGATGTAAATCTTCACTTCATCCCCACACAGTGGGTTAAAACCCTCCTCACTGTGCACCGTCGGGCCCTCAAGAACCCCCTGGTTCCGGGGATTCTTGTAGTGATCGAGGATAATCTCCCGATAAAGGTCGTCAAGATCGTTCATCATCACTCCTAACCGTGAAACATCTGGTAGGCATCGAGGAGCCCCACGACCAGCGCCTCGACATCACGTTCGTCATTGTAAAGATAAAACGACGCGCGGGCCGTCGCGCCCACACCGAGTTCACGCATCAACGGCTTGGCACAATGGTGCCCTGCACGAACACAGACACCATGTTGGTCCAGCACTTGGGCGACGTCATGGGGATGAACATCAGCCAGCTCGAAGGAGATGACCCCTCCTCGTTTCGTGATATCACCCGGCCCAAAAATCTTGATACGCTCGCCGAGCCGATCATGGAGCTGGTCGATCGCATAGCTCGTTAGCGCCCGGTCATGTGCACTGATGGCGTCCATCCCGACCGCCTCGAGATAGCCAAGTGCAGCATCCCACCCCGCCGCCTCTGCGATCGGCGGGGTGCCTGCCTCAAACTTGTGGGGGATCTCGTTGGCCGTGAACCCATCGAGCCTGACGTCACTGATCATCTCTCCACCACCGAGAAACGGAATCATCTTGTTGAGGATCTCCGCTCGCGCCCAGAGCGCCCCAATACCGGTCGGTGCAAGCATCTTGTGCCCAGTGATCGCGAGACAATCAACTCCAAGCTCACCAACGTCGGTCCTAAAATGGGGGACAAACTGGGCTCCATCGGCGACGACAATCACATTGTGCTCATGCGCTTTGCGGCTCAACATGGCGACAGGATTCAGCGTACCGAGAACGTTCGACATCAGCGTGACCCCGAGGATGCTCGCACGGTCCAAGAGCGCATCAAGATTGTCGAGCACCAGTAGACCCTCGGCATCGAGTGGCAAATAATCGACGGTAAAACCGATCTGTTGTTGCAAGATCATCCACGGGACGAGGTTGGCGTGATGCTCCATCTCCGTCAGGAGGACGTGGCTCTCAGGCGTCAAGACAACGCGACCCAAACCCTGAGCCACAAGATTGAGGGCTTCCGTGGCGTTCTTGGTAAAGACGATCTCGTGCGCGGGATCGCTAGCGCCGATAAAGGTTCCGAGGTGCTTGCGGGCAGCCTCGTAGATGCCGGTCGCCTCCTCGGCGAGACCGTAAACACCTCGATGGACGTTGGCATGAGAATGCCGATAATAGCGATCCATGGTATCGAGCACAGAAACCGGCCGCTGCGACGATGCCGCAGAGTCCAAATAGTAGAAAGGCCGAGATGACTCAATATCGGCAAAGATCGGAAAATCCTTACGCAACTCACTAGCCAGATTTGCTACTTCAACACTCGCCACTTCTGATAACCCTCTCGCTCAAGATCCTCCACCAACTCCATGCCTCCCGATCCAACAATGCGACCGTCGACGGCTACGTGCACCAGAGTCGGGGTAAGCCAGCTCAAAATACGCTGGTAATGGGTGATTAGGACCACCCCCATCTCCGGATTCGCTTCACGCACCGTCTCGATGCCATTGGCGACGGTTTTCAGTGCATCGATGTCAAGACCAGAATCGGTCTCGTCCAAGATAGCTAGTTCAGGCTGCATCATCGCCATCTGAATGATCTCATTACGCTTCTTCTCACCACCAGAGAACCCCTCATTGAGGTGCCTTGAGGCGAATGAAGGGTCGAGCCCAAGCCGTTCAAGCCACTCGAGGAGATCGAAGCGAACCTCGATGACGGACACGTCGGTACCCCGCCGAGCTTGCAAGGCCTGTCTGAGAAACTGAATAACCGACACACCTGGGATCTCCTCGGGATACTGGAAGGCGAGGAAGATCCCCTCTTTGGCTCGCTCATCCACCGGAAGTCCACCGATATCAATACCCTTGAACAGCACATGGCCGCGGTCGATCTGGTACTCACTACTACCCATGATCGCGTTCGCGAAGCTCGATTTGCCGGATCCATTCGGTCCCATGATCACATGCAACTCGCCAGGAGCGACGGAGAGCGAAAATCCCTTCAAGATCGTCGTGCCCGCAGCGGATACCCACAGGTCTTGAGCCTCAAACAACGGTTCAACTGTCACGAGCACAGTCTAGTGGGAATTAACCCTATCGCAATAGTGCAATTGGCCAAGCACGACTCGAGGCTTAAGTAGCACGCGAGGTCGGTTAGATTTAACTGCGTGTGCCTAGCGAAGGAGATCGACCATGCGTATCGAAGTTGATTTCGACAAATGTCAGTCCAATGCAGTCTGCGAAGGTCTTGCACCATCGGTATTCGAGATTCGAGAGGATGGCTTCCTCTACATCTTGAATGAAAACCCACCCGAAGACGTGCATGCGAGTGTCCTTGCAGCGCAGGCGCAGTGCCCCACCCAGGCGATCAGCGTGAACGACTAGCAACGTGGGCAGACTGGTCATCGTTGGAGGGGCGTTGGCTGGCCACCGAGCAGCCGTGCAGGCGCGGCGCCTTCGGCCCGATCTCGATATCACGGTGCTCGGCGCCGAGCGCGAGCTTCCCTACCAGCGTCCGCCACTCTCGAAAGGGTACCTCATGGGTACGGTATCTGCTAACCGAGTCCAACTGCGTGGCGCAGCTGAGGGCTATCGGTTTCGAGCACTCACAGCAGCCACCGACCTTGATCTCGACCGTCGCGAGGTCACCGCCGATCATGACGTCGAGCCATTTGACCAACTCATCGTCGCCACCGGCGCCCACCCCAGACACCTCGATGCCTTCCCGCCGAGCGAAGAGATTATCTATCTACGGACGCTCGTAGATGCGACCAGAATTCGAGATGCATTTGGGCACATTCGCCACCTCACCATTATCGGAGGTGGTTTCATCGGTGCAGAAGTCGCGATGAGTGCCCGCCATCATCACATCGACGTCACACTCGTCGAGCAACTTCCTCACCTGCTGTCGCGCGCCGTGGGTCGTAGCGTCAGCAACCTCGTCGAGGAGCATTTGCGACACGAGGGCGTCACTCTGGTCACTGGCCACGAGGCCACCCAAGTACATGACGGGCTACGAATGCTGGTCAACGATGGCTCCCAAGCATGGGAAACGGATCTCATCGTCGTCGGAGTTGGAGTGATTCCGACGATCGAATGGCTCGACGGCGCACTCCCCGTCAACGATGACGGTGGGATAGCCGTCACTCAGCATGGACTGGTGGAGGGCTTCGAGTCGATCTCGGCCATCGGTGACGTCGCGAGCTGGTATCACCCTCTGTATCAACGTCCGTTGCGCTTCGAGCACTTTGAGGTCGCCACCAACCAGGCAATGCACGCCGTTGCAGCATTGTTTGGAAATCAGCGCACACCCTACGAAGAGCTCCCCTTTGGCTGGAGCGACCAGGGTGGGCTCTTGATCCAGATCCTCGGCTTGCCGAGTCCCGACCTCCTCGAAGTCGAGGAGCCTGTCGAGGGTGGACGATGCTTCCTGTATTACCGCGGCGAGCGCCTCGAGGGGGCTGTGCTTATCGATGCAGCTGAAGCGCTCACAACGATACGAGAGCGAATCATCTCGTCGCTAACGAACGATGTGTGAGCGCGCTACCGTCGCCCTTTGATAAGAGCAAAGCCCAATCTCTTTACCACAGCTACAACAGAACCGTTGATAGTGGCCACAGCGACAGGCCGGATCCATCACTAAGACCATGACATGGCTCAGCTTATGGCATCTACTCCAAAGCGTTGGTAGCCAGTGCTCTCAAGCTCGACCGCTAGGTGCATGCCGCCTTCAGCAACGATCTTTCCCCGCACCAACACGAGAACCCGATCTGCACGTATCTCTCGCAACAGCCGCGGATAGTGGGTGATGAGGAGCAGCGCTGTTCCTTGCTCCTCGTTCAACCTCCGAAGTCGACGCGCCACGTCACGTAGGGCATCGATGTCAAGACCCGAATCGATCTCATCACCAATTACCAGTGACTCGGGAACTGCGCTAACGAGCAGCGTCTCGAGCTTCTTGCGCTCGCCCCCAGAGAGGTCAACATTAACCCAACGATTGAGTAGCTTCTCATCGAGGGATAGATCACGCGCCTCCGAAGTAATACGCTCAGATACCTGTTGGGCATCGAGGTCGCGGAAGCGATACATGGAGGTGACCAGCTCATCGACGCGCACCCCTGGGATCTCGGGCTGGCTTTGCGAGATGAGCGCGAGGCCACTACGGGCTCGTTGGTCGGTAGACCAGTCGGCGATAGGCTTGCCGTCGATCTCAATAGCGCCGTGGTCGACCACATAGCTCGGACGCCCCATAATTGTCGACACCAACGTACTCTTGCCGGATCCATTCGGTCCCATGACCGCGACAACCTCGCCGGAATCGATGTGAAGATCTATCCCTGCCAACACCTGCGTAGCTCCGATAGATACGTGAAGATCCCTGACCGATAACAGTGTCACTGGTTTATCTACCTCGCTTCGCATCAATTGTGTCATCCTCTGAACGACTGAGGAGTACCACCCCATCGCGCTCAGCAACATCGAACACCGGAACAGCCTTCGTAGCTGGGAAACACGTCGGATGTCCATCTCTTAGTGAAAACGTGCTACCATGCTTCCAACACTCGATCTCTCGCTCCTCGGCGTACACTTCCCCCTCGGAAAGGCTGTACTTAGCATGCGAGCATGTGTCTCCAATGGCGAAGAGTTCGCCATCGATTCGCACAACTACCACCGGGAAGCCGGCGAAGTCGACCTTGACGGCCTTTCCCTCTTCAAAGTCCCCGGATACTCCCACAGATTCAGTCATTGACCCGACTCCCACTTTTCATCCACCGCCGCGCGCAAGGATCGTTGTTCCACGGCGAAATCATCACCCATATCAGCAAAGAATGCCCGAGCCAGCGTCCGGCGTGCCTCCTCGGCCGGGAAGCCCTTGGATGCAAGATAAAACAGCTGCTCTTCGTCGATCGGTCCAACGGTGGAGGCATGAGAGCATTTCACATCGCTAATTTGGATATCAAGGTTGGGGACCGACCAAGCGAGCGCCTCCTCGGAGAGCAGCACATTCCGGTTCGTCTGGAAGGCTTCAGAGCCTCCTCCAAGCGGCGTGATGGTGATGGTGCCAGTGTAAATCGAGCTACCATCGCCATTGACCACCCCCTTGTAGAGCAAATCGCTCTTCGTGCGCGGTGCATCATGCGTGATGAAAGTCCGATAATCGACCCGCTCTGCGGCGCCCACCACGTAGCCAACCCTGATGACGGCACTGGCGCGGGCGCCTTGGAGCGTACCGTCGGTGCGAACCCGGGTGTAGCCCTGATGGGTACTCGCCGTATCGATCTCAAGCCGCGCATCGGCGCCTAATCGGAACCTTACATAGCCCAAGCTCAGTGCCTGCCGATCGTGATCGAGCTGCTGTCGATAGGTAATCGACGCCTTCTCGCCACCGAAGATCTCAATGACGGGAGCATGCAGCACCGATCCGCTCAGAAGGTCAATCTGGATGATCTCCACGCTCGCGCCTGGCGCAACCGATATCCGAAGCCAGCTCCAGAGCCCAGCATCGGCACCGCTGCCGCAGGTGATGATGCCAATGCGATGCACGGATGTGTCGAGGTTGACCTCCAGTCGACCCGGTGCAAGCAGCGTGGTCAGCGACAACAGGCTCTCATCCGCTTGGCGGAGAAACTCCCCAATGGCTTGAACCTCCACAGCCATGACCCCATCGGAGTGGGAGTCGATATCCACGAGGTGGCCCCCATCGATCCGAATGACGCTATCCATAGGGCCGAAGGTCGCGAGCATCTCAGTCGCTCGCGACCAAAGAGCTTCATCGCTCTCGATACCCGAACCCTGATACCGGTCCCATTGGACGTCATCAATTGGAGAGTATCGCCAGCACTCAAGCGCCTCAGTCGGTCGCTCCAGCCGCCCCATCTCGGCAGCTCTCGCCGTGCTTCGAACCGGCAATTGCCAAGCTACATCCTCACCTAAGGACCCCACACGTTCTCCTTCGTTCAATTGCAAACGCTGTTTCCATACCGCCACCCGAACCAAACCCAGCAAGCTCGACTCTGTGGGCGTTAATCCCACGAGCAAAGCCCTTCTGGGTACCGCCCTCACGAGCACTACAGATTAGCGATCGCCCGGCGTCATGGTTTACCCTATCAGCATAGTGCTAATCTGGGAGAATCCCCCGAAGCGACACCGACAGGAGACATCGATGGAGACGTTGACAATCACGACCAATAACGGGATCAGCGAGCTGACGCTCAACCGACCATCCAAGCTCAACGCCATGAATGCTATGTTCTTCGAGGAGTTGCCGCAAGCGATCGAGACCTTGGAGCACGATCCAGCGACACGAGTAATCATCGTCCGTGCGAACGGTCCCCACTTTAGTGCCGGACTGGATCTGCATGAGATGGCACCTGGATCACAAGCCGTCAAGACCGCCGACGACATCGAACCCCTCCAACGTGGATTCGCATCGCTCGCCACCGTGAGCAAGCCCACATTGGCCGCGGTCCATGGTTACTGCATCGGGGGAGGCCTTGATTTGGCTGCTGCGTGCGATTGGCGTCTGGCATCACAGACCGCGATCTTCTCTCTCCGCGAGGTCCGAATCGGAATCGTTGCCGACCTTGGATCGCTGAGCTTGCTAGCTGACGTTCTGACCTACTCCACATTAGCAGAGATCGCACTCACCGGTCGCGATATCACCGCTGGCGAGGCCAAACAGCTCGGCCTCGTGCAATCAGTGCACCCTTCGCTCCAAGCCCTCGAAGCTGCCACTTTAGGACTTGCCAACAGGCTTGCCGCGAATCCTCCACTCGCCGTGCAGGCGACGAAACGATTGCTTGTCAGCGAGCGCCGAGAGCGCCTCGGCACGCAACTCGCTCGCGCAGCTGAGGCAAATGTCGCTTTGATGCGCTCCGATGACGCGCGCGAAGCACTTCGGGCCCTTCAAGAGCACCGAGAGCCACGTTTTCAAGGGCGCTAGAGTCCAGCAAGCTCTTAGTCCTGATGAACGAGCGCACACCACAGATGCAGGTAATGCTTGTGCTATCCTTTGTGCATCTGAAGAATCAGGTGCCAATTACTTCGAGAGCCACGACGATCCAACGGTTCAGGTAAAGCGACTGAGCAAGCGGATTGAAGCTCTCGGATTCCAGGTCACCGCAGCAGAGAGGGTCGCCTAGGCCCGAGCATCTCACAACGCAAAGACCAGCTCGCATCGTCGGATGCTTAGGTTTTGTCGTCCCAATTCTTTAGGTGGTGGGGCATTACACTTAAGACACTTCGACCGTCTGGTTGAATCGCACATCGAACGGTACTGCCGGCGCACTCCATTACCATGAAAAAGGCACTACCGTGAGAAGGAGAGCTGTCATCCATTCGTCAAGCTCCTACCTGTTCCTAAGGTTTCTCAAAGCATGGAACATAAGAATGGATCACAGAAAGTTAGTGCAT
This sequence comes from Ferrimicrobium sp., assembly GCA_022690815.1. NCBI lineage: Bacteria > Bacillati > Actinomycetota > Acidimicrobiia > Acidimicrobiales > Acidimicrobiaceae > Ferrimicrobium > Ferrimicrobium sp. Next base: position 21,448 of record JALCZJ010000018.1, on the reverse strand, counting down.
TGGGTTTTGAACCTCAACTCGCGCGAGAGCCACGGCGCGTGGTCAGAGTACGGCGAGCTGAGTAGAGAGAAAGGCGCGCACCATGAATAACAATGAGTTTCCCGAAGACGAGCACTCGTTAGAACCCACCAACGGGGATGATCCGACGCAAGAAATTCCTAGCGATGCTGCGCCGACAGATCAAGGGCCCACTGATCAAGGGTCGACGAGTGACGATGCGACCATTGGTGATGGATGGCCCTCTGGTGATGGATGGTCTGCTGGCGACACGCTGGCCTCGGGCGGCAATCTGGTGAATGATTCGGTGCCGGCCAACGAAGGCGACCTAGACGGCAGTGGGGTCGGTGGTCCTACTCGGGGTTCGGGCCCTTCGTCAACCTCCTCGCCCGGTTACGCCGGCTACGAATACGCCTCGTCCTGGACCTCGCCGGCCCCGTCTGCACCGGCGTCGAGCACCACCAAGAAGGGCAAAAGCAGGGGGTCACTCTCACAACGTCGGTTCTCTGGACTCACGGTTCTCACTGCCGCAGTGGTCGCAGCGGTGGTAGCGGTGGGTACCAGCTTCACGGTTGTGCACCTCACCAACTCGTCCAATTCCAAGCCGGTGGTCATCAGCGAGTCATCGGCATCTCCAACATCGATTCAGGGGTCTGGACTCAATGGGAACGGCAGTCTCAATGTCCCCCAGATCCTGGCCAAAGTCGAGCCAGCCGTCGTGGATATCACGGCAGAAGGTTCCACGAACAATGGTTTCCTCGGCACCAGCCAGTTTGAGGATGCTGGGACTGGGATGATTTTTAGCTCGAGTGGACTCGTCTTGACCAACAACCACGTGATTGCTGGGGCGACATCGGTACAGGCAACGCTGTATAACCAGTCCAAGTCCTATCCAGTCAAGGTCATCGGCACCGATCCCGCTCACGACGTTGCGGTGCTTCAGATTGAGGGGTTGTCAAACCTTCCGACCGTCAAGTTCGGCAACTCAGCGCAGCTCCAAGTCGGGGACCCAGTCGTGGCAATCGGCAACGCGTTGGCGCTCCAGGGTGACCCGACGGTTACCCAGGGGATCGTATCGGCGCTGAACCGTTCGATCACCGCCCAAGATCAGAACCTCAGTGAGCACCTGACACAGATGATCCAGACGGATGCGCCTATCAACCCTGGTAACTCCGGAGGTCCGCTCGTCAACGCCGCCGGTCAGGTGGTCGGCATGGATACAGCTATTATCTCGTCGACCTCCCAGACACCAGCGCAGAACCTCGGGTTTGCCGAATCGATTGATTCGGTCTTACCGGTGGTCAAGCACATCCTGAAGGATCCGAGCTACTACACAAAGTCGTCATCGGGTTCATCAAATGGTACAACGACAGCCAAGGCCTTCCTTGGCGTTGGCATCCAGACCATGAATGCACAGGCCGCCGCTCAGCTCGGCTATCCGACGAACCAGAAAGGGGCCCTGATCGACTATATCTACCCTGGGTCCCCTGCATCGAATGCTGGCCTCACCTCGGGTGATGTCATCATCGGCTTTGATGGAAAGTCAGTCACTGACGCATCGCAGCTTGTCACCGACGTCACCTCGAAGTCACCCGGAGCATCAGTAACGCTCAAGGTACTATCTCAGTCTGGTATATCTACCCTAACCATCACCCTAGGCAACGCACCAGCAGCTTAGATGACGAAACCGCATCACGGTTATCAATCCAATGACACCGCCAACCGCCCCCAGTTGGCGGTGTCATCGCGCTCACCGGTGCACAACTGCGCCGCATCAGCCTCGATGCTTAGCGGTTGATCTTGCTCGGCTATCATCAACGCAAGGAGAATGCATGACATCGACACAGGGACGGCCATCGAAGGACAAGCGCGTGCTCGTCGTCGATGATGAGCTCCCCATAACGGAGCTGCTCCAGATGGCACTCAACTTCGAAGGCTACGAGGTCAACATCGCTGCCTCCGGACGCGAGGCATTGGAGCTGACCAAATCGTTTCGGCCCGACCTTATTGTCCTGGACGTCATGATGCCTGGCCTCGACGGCTTTCAGGTTGTCAAACGACTTCGCGAAGAGCGCGATGACACGCCCATCCTGTTCCTAACCGCCCGTGACTCCATCGAAGATCGCGTCGAAGGCCTTCGACTCGGCTCCGACGACTACATCACCAAGCCGTTTTCGCTCGCCGAGCTCACCGCGCGCATCGAGGCGGTCCTGCGCAGAACTGGTGGTGGACCGGCCGAGGTCTCTCGCCAGACGTTTCACGATCTCACGTTAGATGACGAAACCCACGAGGTGCTCCGCGCCGGCAAGCCTGTGGAGCTCACTGCGACCGAATTCAAGTTGCTGCGTTTTTTGATGCTTAATGCCAACAAGGTCGTCTCCAAGACACAGATCCTCGACCATGTCTGGGAGTACGACTTCGGTGGCGATGCCAATATCGTCGAAACCTACATCAGCTACCTGCGCAAGAAGCTCGACCAGTATGGTCCGCCAATGATCAAAACGATCAGGGGTGTTGGCTACAGCCTACGAGCGCCTGAGGCGCGCGAATCCTGAAATCCGAGCCGGGAACTGTGCCTAGACCGAAACCGAAACTCTCCCTTCGAGCTCGGCTGCTAATCATCACACTCGCAACACTGGTCGTTGGCACCTTGGCGATCGACTTCACGACGGTTACAGCACTCCGCTCTTTTCTCATAACCCGCGTCGACTCCCAACTCACCAGCGACATCCCACTGGCCGCCAGGGAACTGCTGCACACCAGTGTGTACGGTGATTCGACCTTCGCCGGTCTCGTCTCACTGCCCCAGGGTAGCTACGGCGAACTCATCTTCTCTAACGGGACATCCGTCATCGGTCAGTTCTCAAACTCCGTTTCCGAACCTCCCCCAGCGGTTGCCAGTGGCAAGCCGGGTGATCAGCGCGTCGACGTCCCTGTGGGACATCCCATCACGATCGAACTGCCGAAATCAGACTATTCCTATCGAGTGCTCGCAGCTCGCGACCCGGCTCTTGATGCAACGATGATCTTATCCATCCCATTGAGCTCGGTTACGAGCACCTTGGGTCGCCTGGAACTTGCCGAGCTCTTTGTCTCCTTGGGTGTGCTCTTAGCGTTAGGGCTCGCTGGAGCAATCTCGATTCGGATCGGACTAAGCCCACTTGAGCGCATGCGCTCCCAAGCGCGAGGAATCACTGCAGGCGATTCGATGGCACGAGTGGACGACGATGGTCCACAAGAGATTGCCAGCCTCGCCGACACGTTAAACACCATGCTCGAACGACTGCAAGACGCCTACACAAATTCTCAGGGCTCTCAAACACGGCTTCGCCAATTCATCGCTGACGTCAGTCATGAGCTGCGGACACCGTTGACCAGCATCAAGGGCTATGCAGAGCTCTATCTTGATGGCGCATTGGATCAAGTGAAGGATACGCCACTGGCCATGGAGCGCATCCAATCAGAAGCTAGCCGTATGGCCGCCCTCATCGAGGACCTCCTGCTTCTGGCCCGCATGGACGAAAATCGACCACTGTCGCTGGCACCAGTCGATCTGGCGAAGCTAGCCAAAGCGGCGGTGATGGACGCCGCCGCTGTAGAACCAGAGCGCAAGATTGACCTCGTGATACCGCCAGAAGCTCTCGTACTTGGCGACGAGCATCGCCTCACCCAAGTGATCACCAACCTGCTCTCAAATGTACGCACCCATACGCCTCCGAGCGCAACCGTCGTCGTTCGCGTCGAGATCACTCCAAAACAGGCGCCACTGCCCACAGGAGCGCGTACCGCGAAGGAGATCGCTGACCTGTTTGGCAACACCGACGAGACGATCGCACTGCTCGAGTGGGATCGGAAGGTTCGGCTTACCGTGTGCGATACCGGTCCGGGACTCGAAGGCGCACAACTGGACCGCGTCTTCGAGCGCTTCTATCGATCTGACGAATCACGCTCACGATCCCGCGGGGGCGCTGGACTCGGGCTTTCGCTGGTGGCAGCCATCACCCATGCCCATGGAGGAACCGCTTGGGTGGCGAGTCCAGGCCTGGGGCGCGGTAGTTGCTTCGGTGTCGATCTCCCGATGTTGGAGATGGACACTGGGGACGAGGCCATCGCTCAACACGGCACCACCTCCCCAGTCGAGACAACGGCGCGCAACAGTACACCCTGGCGAATTGGATCGAGACGAGATCGAACCAAATCAGACTGAATATCGCATCAGATCACACAATCGGATCACAGCGCCAAGGTGACCCGATCTTGGCCAGCAATCTTTCCAAGCCCTCAACCCACCAATGATGATTGGATTCGCATCAGAGAGTGTGGAGCGAGGAATCTGCTGAAATTCGAAATGTGATCGAAGCACCAGCTAGCGAGTAGCATGACAGGTGCAGTCAGCAGTGAAAGGTGGCGTTGTGAGCAGCTATTCGAATCGTGGATCAGCCATGGTTGGCAAAACGGTTGGTGCGGGAGCCGTTGTGGCGGTCATTGGGACCTTGGTGGCCGGACCAATCGGTCTCGTGGTCGGTGCTGCCGCCGGCGGTTGGCTTGGCTACAAGTATGCCACCAAGGATCAGACCCGCTGATCCTCTCATCAATTTTCGCTGTCTAGAACATATCGCCCCCATCGACTCTGACCACTCTCGGTTGCTCTTGTCTATGGTTTTGCCCTTAGAAGGTGAATCGCTCAGTTGTTGCGCTCCACGCTCGACACAGCGTTGACTCTTCGACCCCACAACAGTTGTCACAACGACTCCAGCCTGAGCATTGATGGCCAGAGCTGTTTGTTATTGGTATGGGGTGGTGGATGCCGGGTAGCCAGGATCAATCAGCTCGTAGCGAATACCCGTGGATGACGAGTCCTCCTGCGTACCCCAACAACGTTTCGATGGTGCAGGACACGCACTACACATGAGGCTAAGCCATATCGACACCAAAGCCTACCAGTCACGCTCAAAGCCCAACAGGGAACGAGTATGGACAAGCCCCGTAACGACAACATCCGCACAGCTCAAGACGAATAACTACCCACCTGGCTACAAGGCATAGTCCTTTGGGACCCGCATCGCTTTTTGAGACCACCCTCCATTGGCGACGCACACAGACCCATGCATCACCAACAGCGAGTCGACCGACCTTGGCTTCGCCTACCTCTCGGTCGGCGTCTAGCAGGGACGTAGCGGATCGATTTACCCAATCGAACCGTCCATCTGGAGTTCGATAAGCCGTGACCACTCAACCGCGTACTCCATCGGCAGGGTTCTCGTAACCGGCTCGATAAATCCATTGACGATGAGACTCATCGCCTGAGCCTCCGACAGGCCACGACTCATCAGATAAAACAGTTGATCTTCACCCACCTTAGAAACCGTGGCTTCATGACCAACCCAGGCATTGCGTTCACCGATCTCCATGTATGGCTTGGTCTCGGAGATGGAGTGGTCGTCGAGCAACAGGGCATCGCAGCGGACAAACGACCGCGAGTTCTTCGCCCCTTCGTCCATATGCACCAGACCACGGTAGGTCGTGATACCTCCGTCTTTGGAGATGGACTTCGATACGATCGTGGACGTGGTCTCGGGCGCAGCGTGAATCATCTTCGCACCAGCATCTTGATGCTGACCAGCGCCAGCATAGGCGACTGAAAGCACCTCGCCCGATGCCTTCGGGCCCATCAGATAGACCGACGGATACTTCATCGTCAATCTCGAGCCGATGTTGCCGTCGATCCACTCCACGCGAGCTTCGGCCTCGGCACGCGCTCGTTTCGTCACGAGGTTGTAGACGTTCGATGACCAGTTCTGAATAGTCGTGTAGGTGATACGCGATCCCGGCAACGCGATGAGTTCAACCACCGCCGAGTGCAGCGAGTCTGTCGAATACACTGGCGCCGAGCATCCCTCGATATAGTGCACTTGCGAACCCTCATCCGCGATGATCAACGTGCGCTCGAACTGACCCATGTTCTCGGAGTTGATGCGGAAATACGCCTGCAACGGCATCTCGAGCTTGACACCCTTGGGCACGTAGATAAACGATCCTCCGGACCACACAGCCGAGTTCAGCGCCGCGAACTTGTTGTCGTTGGGAGGTATCACGGTACCGAAATACTTCTTGACAATTTCGGGGTAGTCACGCAACGCGGTGTCCATGTCGGTAAAGAGAACACCCTGCTTGGCGAGATCATCGCGGTTGCGATGATAGACAACCTCGGACTCATATTGTGCGGTTACTCCGCCCAGGTACTTGCGTTCCGCCTCCGGAATCCCCAGCTTGTCCCAGGTGTCCTTCATGTTCTGAGGAAGCTGATCCCAGTTGTCAACCTGGTGATCGGTCGGCTTGACGTAATAATAGATGTCATCGAAATCCAGGTCCGGCATATTTACCGCAAACCATGGAGCCATTGGGCGACGCATGAAGTGCTCGAGGGCCTTCAGCCTGAACTGACGCATCCATTCGGGCTCACCCTTGATCCGAGACATCTCTTCAACGATCTCTTTGGAGAGTCCCTTCTTCGGTTTGAACACGTAGTCCTCGACGTCTGACCAGCCAAGCTTGTAACGCCCAAGATCAAGTTCCACAGAGGCCATTGCTTCTCCTTCACAGTGTTGCAATACACGCCGACGCACTTGACATCCGCGATTTGCACTATGTCCATAGTAACAACTCCCCACAATGCATCGACCGGTCTACACTGACCAACATGCCTTATCTGTCACAGCAGCTGTTCGCGCGTGCCCTCCCCGTCCCTCCCGCACCTCGCGGTCTCGACCAGACCCTCAAGGGCGCCACGATTACTCGTCTTGACCCCTTCTATGGGCTTCGCGACCTCACCAACCCCGTTACCGGCGACTATCTCCAGCACGAGCGCGATTTCATGGATCGCCTCACCGGAACACTGCGTGCAAAGCGTGATGAACTCGTGCGCGAGTACCGATCTCGCATTCCTGAACCTGATGAGAGTTACCCCACGCGCCGTGGTGGCTACGAGTACTTCACGCGAGTCGAACCGGACCTCGACTACCCGATTCATCTCCGACGCCGCATCGGCGAGACCGAGATTGAGACGGTACTTGACGAAAACGTCATCGCCGAGGGCCACGACTTTCTCGCGATCAGTGGCATCGCGATTGGCGACGACGACCACACGATCGCCTACGGCGTGGACTTTACCGGTGAAGAACGCTACGTGCTGCGCATCGGACGTCTCGACGCCGGTGTCATCACCATTACCGACGAGATTCCGTCCACCTCATATGGCTTCGTCTTCACCAACGAACACCAGCAGCTGCTCTACACCCGTCCCGACGATGCCATGCGCCCTGACACCGTGTTGGTACATACCCTTGGTACCGACCCCGGTGAGGATCGTGTACTCATGCACGAATCCGATCAACGGTTCTACCTCGATGTCGGTCGAACCAAGGATCGAACTCTTCTGGTCATCACTTCTTCGAGCGCGATCACGAGCGAGTACTGGCTGATGTCAGCAACCGGCAACCTTGGCGATCCAGTATGTTTTCGTCCGCGCGAACAAGGGCTCGAGTACCATCTTGACCACATCAACGACTCGTTCTACGTCATGGCGGCCAGGGAAGGTGAGGAATACCGGCTCTACTCAACCCAAGGTCCTGAGAGCCCATGGGAACGCTTCTGCGACCTGCCACCGACCGATCGACTTGAGAGCTTCGAACTCACCACCCTTGGCCTCGTCACACAGCTGCGCTCCGAGGACAGGACCAAGCTCACATTTCTACCGTTTGACCGCGACCACAACACTGATGGTATCGAACTTTCAACCGATGATCCAGCGATCACCTCAATTCTGCTCGGCAACCCGGAACCATCGGCGAGCACTATCCGCGTTGAGGAGACCTCGCTCGGACTACCAGCCACGCTGATCGAAATCGACCTAGCAACGCTGGAACGCTCCACCCTCTGGCAACAACGGGTGCTTGGTGGTGTTGACCCTGGCAACTATGTGACCTACCGTGGCTACACGACGGCTAGTGATGGCGTCTCGGTGCCAGTCACCGTGGTACACCGCAAGGATCTGGCCCTGCCTGCACCAACGCTGGTCTACAGTTATGGTGCCTATGGTGAACCGATTGACCCCACCTTCTCGACCATGCGAACCTCCCTGCTTGACCGCGGTTTTGTCTATGCCATCGCCCACGTCCGTGGAGGCGGAGAGCTTGGCCGTCAATGGCATGACCAGGGACGCCTCGAGCACAAACCTCAAGGGTTTCATGACCTCCTTAGCGCCTGCGATTGGCTTACCTCTCGAGGTGTCGCTGATGGCGATCTTGTCTGCCTACGCGGCGCGAGCGCAGGCGGTCTCATGGTTGGTGCCACGCTCAATCTTGATCCTGACCGCTTTCGCGCGGCCGTCCTCGAAGTTCCCTTCGTTGACTGCCTGACCACGATCTCGGACCCCGATCTTCCGCTCACCATTACCGAGTGGGAGGAGTGGGGCAATCCGCTGGAATCAACGATGATTGAGGAGCTGATGGCGTCGTATAGCCCCTACGACAATCTCCAAGCAACTCGCTATCCTGATCTGTTGGTCACAACTGGACTCAACGACTCCCGGGTACCCTATTGGGAGCCGACGAAGTATGTTGCAAAATTGCGCTCCATATCGCCGGAGACCAACGTCGCCCTCAAGGTCGAGGAGGACGCTGGCCACATGGGAGCGTCCAAACGAACCCAAGTCTACGAAAACGAGGCCCTTGTCCAGGCGTTCTTGCTGGCAGCTTGCACCACGATCGAGGCGACCTAACTTCTGAGCGCTTATCGCAACCACCTAGCACACGGCAAAGAGCCCACCAAAAGAAGCCGGTCATCACCAGGGCACAAGTCCCAATCAGAGGTCGCGCTCTCTCATTGAGGACGAACCGCTTAGGAGTACACACCCATAATCATGCGTGGAACGGTTAGGACTTGACGAGGTTGAAGGCGAACACTCCCGGGGGCGAGGAGAAGGTGACTGGAACGCCGTTGACTTGCATTTGGAAGTCATGGGCGTTGCCAACCTTAATCCACAGTGATGATGAAGTCGATGAGATCGTGTACGATCCCCCTGCCGGTAACGTCTCATCCCACAACAGAGGACCGTTCGCTGTGTTGGAATCAGCTACCCAACACGGCTGAGTCGCGCTCACCACGACGGTCTTTGGGCCACCGGGTATGTCGTAGGTGGCATAGTTTGCGTTGGCGCTGACCGGTGTGTAACTGGCTGGTGTCGTCGTAGTTGACGACCCTTGACTCCCCGACGTCGTCGAACCCCCACCAGAAGATGCAGAGCTTGCTGCCTTTTTGGTCGTTGTAGACGCCTTTTTGGTCGGCGTCGACTTGTTCGTAGCCGAAGATTTGGTCGTCTTTGATCCCGAACTCGTCTGCTTCTTGGTCGCGACCGTTGGCGACGCCGAGGGTGATGTGGAAGAAGAGTTCCTGCCAAGCACAAAAAAACCAACGCCTAAGACGACAGCGATCGCGCCAGCGCCGATGACCATGGCCGAGAGTGGAAGACTGCGCCGACCAGTGGAGTACACCCGATGCTGGCCGCGCTCTGCATCGCCAGACTGCTGATCCGCGACGTCGTCTATTTGGGGAATTACCTGCGTTGCTCCGAGGGCAGCCGAACTGAGCTCAACGGTGGCATCATCGTCGCCGACTCGTCCGATGACGTCGTCTTCACCGAAGACTAATCCGGTTGGCGACGGCTCTTCGAGCGATGTCTTGTCGTTGCTGGAAAGCTCATCGTGTTGCACCGTCGGCGTTGAATCGTTCGACTCCTTCGCCAACTTCAATCCCTCGACGTCATGCGACGGTTCGCTACCATCATCTTGGACCAGATTGGCCCCACTCTCCTCGTTCGGGTCATCGTTGGCAAGTGGCGTCGTGATACGAATGAGATCAGGGTCGGTCAAGTCATCGAGTTTTGACAGATCGAGGCGGACTGGACGCAACGGTTCCACTTTGAAGGTTCGCATGTCCTTCTCCGCGGTAGAAGCATCGGCTACTTTGGAGATAGTCTCAAGGGTATGACGGTGACCGGACATCGAACGACGCTCCCGGGTCGAATTCGCCAGGCCGATCCTCGCTACGATTGCCAAGCCGATAAAGGCGACGACAAAGATGATAATTACTGACATGGGACACCTCGAAGGTGAGAGACGGCTCTTCAACTCCCAGTATAGGCGGCGCCCAATTTGCGATACCTGCCACGCGTTGGCCACACTTCAGCTGGCTGTCAAGATGGTCGAAGAAGAACAGATATGGCGATCCACGTATTGCTTGAAAACTATCTTGACGCCCTACGGGAACTCGGGGGCTCCGATCTTCACTTGAAGGCCAACGCACCTGCCCATGTGCGCGTGAGTGGGCGGCTCGGCTCCATGGACGATCTCCCCGTCCCCTCGCAGCAGGACCTTTCTGCCATCATGGACGCTATCGTACCTGAGTCTGCGCGAACCTCATTTCAAAAGACTGGTGAAACCGACTTCGCCTACATCGATGGCCACGGACGTCGGTACCGAGTGAACTGCTTCCTGTTCGGGCGGGCTCTTGGGTTTGCCTTCCGGGCCGTGAAGCCCGAGGCCCCAAGCTATGACGACCTCGGACTGCCGGGATCGATCGCAAAGCTCGCAACTATCGAACGCGGGCTAATCCTCGTTACCGGCCCGACGGGGTCGGGTAAGTCATCAACCCTGGCGGCAATGGTCAATGCGATCAACACCAGTCGAGCGAAACACATCATCACGCTCGAAGACCCGATCGAGTACCTTCACCACGACCAGCGATCGTTCGTCAACCAGCGCGAGATCGGCTTTGACACACGAACCTTCGCTTCGGCCCTTCGTGCCTCACTGCGCCAAGATCCAGACGTGATTCTCGTGGGAGAGATGCGCGATCTCGAGACCGTTGAGGCGGCCATCCAGGCAGCAGAGACCGGCCACCTTGTGCTCTCAACGCTGCACACGCTAGGGGTAGCCGAGACGATCTCGAGGATCATCGACTTCTTTCCCCCCTACCAGCAGCACCAAGCAAGGGTTTCACTCGCAGACATCTTGGCTGGAGTCGTCTCGCAACGCCTCGTCGATGCCGCATCTGGATCTTCGCTCGTCGTCGCCTGTGAGGTCCTTGTCACCAACGGACGAGTCAAGCAGGCAATCCTTGAACCCGAACACGCCACCGACATCAAAACGATCGTCACTGAAGGCGCCTTCTACGGCATGATGACCTTCGATCAAGCACTCGCACAGTTGGTCACGGATAACAAGATCACCGTCGAGACCGCACTCGCGAACGCCTCGAACAGCCACGACCTCGGCCTCATGCTCAAGGACTTGGGTCAACTAGCCGTATAGGCGACCCCGTCGATGACATGATCGCCGATGAGGGCTGAGCCAGCATCGCATGACCGTTAGTCTGACTTCGCAACAGTTTCCTGACAGCAGCGGAGCAAGCATGGCGGACAATGGCACCAAGAACGTATTGCAAGATGTGGTAATCATCCACCCTGAGGTCCATGCCGATGCACGTGGTCGATTCCAGGAGACCTACCGGCGCTCGTGGTTCCCGCTAGGCCATGAGATGGTGCAAGGATCGCGCTCAGACAAGGTAGCTGGTTCCCTGGTGGGGCTCCATTATCATCTCCACCAGGCCGACTACTGGTACATCGTGAACGGCACCGCTCAGGTAGTCCTCTATGATCTACGCGCTGAGTCGACGACCTTTGATCAGTTGATGGACGTGGAGATGGGTGAGGCCAACCCGATCGGTGTCTTCATTCCACCAGGTGTGGCGCATGGTTTTGCAACGCTGACCGATATCACGTTGACCTACCTCGTTGATGGTTATTACAACCCCTCGGACGAACTCGGAATTCTCTGGAGTGACGCCCGCTTTAAGGACGTTTGGCGCCTTTCAGAGCCCGTCGTCTCCACCCGAGATCAGACCAACCCGAAGCTCGCTGAGATCGCTCCGCAGCTCTTACCCTTTGGCACTCCCCGCACCTAGTGCTCGATAGGCACCCGGCAAGCGACACACCCTACGGCATTGGAGCCATCGAGTGCCACCACACAACCCCCACTACTCTAACTACGCCAATAGGAGGCCCACTGGTAGCCCCAGATCGTCAATCAGAGGACATGCGGCCAACCGGTGAGAGAAGGCAGCAGCACAACAAACGTGCAATCAAGCAAAGGGCGGGTTAGGCACGAGAGCAACGAAACGCTGATAAACCTTCGAGCCTCTGATCGTCAAACCGCGCGATCGGTAGACCAATGATGACAACTCGCCGCGATAGGCGCCAACTGCCTCAAGCTCCAAAAAGATCATGAGGAGAGGCCGTCTAACAAAGAGGGGGAGGTCTGTGTCAACGGCTCATCTCCTCGAGTATTGGTATCGACCGTCAACCAAGAGCCTTGAGAAAAATCTCACCGGTATTCGGTTCCAACAAGGGCGAAGGCGCAAACAAAGTGCGATCAAACGAGCGCGTCGCCCACCACAATCAACGAGCGCTCAGGTCTCGTTGGGATACGGAAACTGTCGTGTCGGCAAAGCGTCTCGTCGCCACACCATTACCTTGCGACGAAATGAGACCACTTCATCGCCATCTTGGTTGTAACCAAAGGTCTCAACGGTGACAATGCCACGATCAGGCTTCGACTTCGAAGGCTCCACGGCCAATACGCGTGATTGCGCATAGATCGTATCGCCATGAAACGTCGGCTTGCGATGCACGAGCGACTCGACCTCGAGATTAGCAATCGCAGATCCAGAGACATCCGGCACACTCATCCCGAGCACCACCGAATAAACCAGGTTGCCCACCACTACGTTTCGACCGTGCACGGTCGATTGCTCGGCAAAGTACGCGTCGGTGTGGAGAGGATGATGGTTCATCGTGATCATACAAAACAAATGATCATCAGCCTCAGTGATCGTTTTGCCAGGCCAGTGACGGTACACGTCACCGACCACAAAGTCCTCCAATGCACGCCCGAATGGCCGGTCAATGGTCGTCACGAAGCGTTAGTCCTCAGAGATAGGCCGGGGAGCCTCGCTCGGCTCAGACGTCTCAGCGTTCTCCCCCTGCGGCAATGCCATGGTTGAGAAGGGAGCATTCCAGTCTGGCTGAGACTCACCATCGATCGTGAGTACCCATCGATACCGCCCACCGGGAGGCAGTGGCAACGGACCGAGATTGATGGCCAGGTTGACCGGAATATCGCTACCGAGCGGAACTCCCTGAGGGGTCCCGATCTGGAAATCCCCACGCACCTCGACTGGCTGTGGCCCCTCCGGCGTCTCGACAGTGATGGCATTGCCATCGTTGTCCTGCAAGAACAGCTCCCAATGGTGCGCCTCAGGCGCTTCTGCCCATCCAACGTCGACCTTCATGGCGATTGCCATCGGCGACATTCCCGGACCGGTGACTGACCACCCACCACCAAGCAGAAAAAGCTTGCCTTCACTGACCTGCGCAGAATCGCAGAGAATTAACGTTGCATTCACGACCCATAACGCTAGCGTAGAATTGTGGGCGATCGCCACTCTCTTATAACTAATTCCGCATTTGTTCACACGAATCAGCGAGATCCCTATGCGTCGGCGACCCACGACCTCGTCTCCCGCGTCAAAAGCCTTGCAGTCGACTCCATCGCAGACATTGGATGCGGTGACGCTGGTATCACCGATGTACTTGCGGTATCACTTGGTCCCCAAGTGACCGTCTACGCCGTCGATCAGGATCCCGACGTGCTTGTCCACAATTGGCGCAACCGGGCCGACGCTTCGGTGATCGAAGTGGTCCAAGACGTCAATGATCTCAGACTGCCACGCCTCGTCGATGTAATCGTGAGTCGCTTTTTGCTCATCGACCTGGTAACCCCGCTCGAAGCGATTCGACAGATGCGCTCCTGGCTCAGGCCAGGTGGGCATCTCGTCCTGCTCGAGCCGATCACCTCCACGGGCCGCGTCAACCACCAACCTCTCAGGGTCGACAGCGCTGAGATCGTTAATCCCGACATCGGCATAGAGCTCGCCGGACTCTTGGAGGTAACTGATTTCAGCGGCATCGAACTTTTTGCCACAACACCCGTCGGCGTAGGGGAGTCGTTGGTGGGACGCTATCTTGGCGCCATGACCGGCAACGATCCTGATCCAAGGGACTTCGTCGCGCTGCCGACGCTCGTCACGGCGTGGGGCCGCCGTCCGCTCGACGGGTAACACGTGAACAAATCTCATCTCGGCCGTCAAGGTACTCACGCGACGTCTCTGCCACCGCCGTGAGCGCACGGCCCTGTTGGTGATTGTTCATCAGACAACCCCGCTGATCGTCAGGCTCTGCTCAACCATCGTTGATCGACTGGGCTCAACCATCGTTGATCGACTGGGGTAATCAATGAACATGGACAAGCGCAATCAACGCCACAAGGTTGAAGCTGGCATGCGCGACGATCGAGGTACCAAGACGCTTGGTCCACCACATCAGGCCGGCCAAGATGCAACCGACCGCCAAGAGTCCTAAGAATTGCAGCGGTTCGAAATGGGCTATCGCAAAGAGCAGTGCACTGCCGAGAATCGCGAGCGTTGCCCGCACCCAGGGAACCCTGCCTGCGAGTCGATCGCCCAGTGCCGTCAGCGTGAGGCCACGGAAGAAGATCTCCTCACAAACTGGCGCACCAACAACCAAGACAAAGGCCACCACCCATAGCCCTCCCCCATGCCCGATACCGACGAGGGACTGAGCTGGCTTTGAGAGTGATTTGGACACCGACGGATCAAAAGCTTCGTACGGGAGATAGAGCAGAGGAACAATCACCAGTTGACTCACTACCCCTGCGACCAGCCCAACCGGTATGTCGATCAGTGGGCGAAAGTGCCAGCCAATGAGGTCAAAGAACGGACGTCGCCAGTACATCCGGGCGGCAGCCACCGCGCCTCCCACGAAGAAGATCCACAGCCCAATCTCATCCATGACAAGGAGAAAGGGTGTCAACCGTGCCAGCGTTGTCGGCCCCGAAAAATGGGAAACCGAGATACCAACCGACAGAAAAATTGTGCTCGAGATCAGAGCGAAGCCCAGCACGACCGGTGGATACCAAAGCGGTGCCGGCCGGCCTTTAGTCGCCTCCATGCGTCGCTCCCTCCACGCTAATTGTCTGAACATCCTTTCTGAGGCTATCCAATCGACCACAACCTAAGGAATCGCCGGTCACTCGCAACCGGTTACTAAGGCGTGCCTGTTTCTTAATTGGCATCAAACCGCCTAGCATAGTAGCAATGAGCCGCACTCCTCAAAACATGCGACCCGGTAACAACGGTCAGCTCCAAGGCAAAGACAACCGCGGGCGAATTACCCTTGGCCTGTTGATTGGCCTCGTCGTCGTCGTCCTGCTGGTCTCGTTCCTCGACCGCGGTCCGACGGCAAAGACGCTGACGTACAGCCAGTTCTTGTCCGACGTAAGCGCACACCATATCAAAAGCGCGCTGATAGACAACTCCTCAGGCCAGATCACTGGAACGTTGAGCAATGGCAAGCAATATAGCCTGTATGGACCCGACCCCGCTTTCCAAAGCGAAGTCGACGCCCTGAAGAAGGCGGGGGTAACGTACAACTTCCAAACCTCGACACCGAGCATTCTTGGAACCATTCTTGAGTACGTGATCCTCATTGGTGGATTCGCCCTCGTCTGGATCTTTATCAGTCGACGTTCGCAAGGCTCCATGTCTGGAATCATGTCGATCGGCCGATCCAAAGCCCGCGTCTACTCACCGGAGCGACCACGGACCACCTTCGATGATATCGCTGGTTATCAAGGGGTTAAGAGTGAGGTCAAGGAGATCGTCGAGTTCTTGAGTGACCCGACACGCTTCACCGATCTCGGAGCCAGAATTCCCAAGGGCATTCTGCTGGTCGGTCCTCCTGGTACCGGCAAGACCTTGCTTGCTCGCGCGGTGGCTGGAGAGGCCGGTGTACCGTTTATGTCGGTCAGTGGATCCGACTTCATGGAGATGTTCGTTGGTGTGGGGGCAAGTCGTGTCCGAGATCTGTTCCAGACCGCCCGCAAGCAGGCGCCATCGATCATCTTCATCGATGAGATCGACTCGATCGGTCGCAAGCGCGGAACCGGACTCGGCGGTGGTCATGACGAGCGTGAACAAACGCTCAATCAAATGCTCTCAGAGATGGATGGTTTCGATCCCGCCGAAGGCATCGTCGTCATGGCAGCCACCAACCGACCCGACATCCTCGATCCAGCACTGTTGAGACCAGGACGCTTCGACCGCCAAGTAGTGGTTCCACTGCCCGACCTCGACGAGCGAACCGCAATTCTCGAGGTGCATACTCGGTCCAAGAAGCTTGCCTCCGATGTCGACCTGAGTGTCGTCGCCCGAGGCACACCAGGTATGAGTGGTGCCGATCTCGCAAACCTCGTCAACGAGGCGGCGCTCAGCGCGGTACGCCGGAGTTCGTCGGAGATCGACATGGAGGACTTCGAGTACTCCCGCGATCGTGTCTTGATGGGACAACGACGCGAGTCGACCATCCTTTCGGACGAGGAGAAGGAGCGCGTCGCGTTCCATGAGGGCGGCCATGCTGTACTCGCCTACGTACTTCAGTACTCGGATCCCGTCCACAAGGTCACCATCCTGCCCACCGGCATGGCTCTCGGTGTCACCCAACAGCTCCCACTCGAGGAGCGCCATCTTTACCCCAAGGAGTACATCGAAGACTCACTGGTCGTGCGGATGGGCGGTCGCGTGGCTGAGCTGCTCGTTTATGGCGATCTTTCGACGGGGGCAAGTAACGACCTGCAGGGGAACACGGAGCTTGCCCGAAGAATGGTACGCGAATGGGGTATGAGCGAGCGCATCGGCCCGATGGCTTGGGGATCACAGAACGTGGTCTTCCTCGGTGAAGACCTCATGCACTCCTCCGACTATTCGGATCGAACTGCCCGTCTCGTTGACGAAGAGGTCGAACGGATTCTGCGCGAGCAAGAAGAGCGTGCCTCAGAGATCCTAAAGACACACCTCCCGGGCCTCGTCAACGTCGCCAATGCTCTGCTCGAACGCGAAACGATCTCCGGTGCTGACGTCGCCGAGTTGGTTGACAAGGCCTTTGGCAAACCGGTTCACCCGGAGGGCAAGAAGAACGCGTCCATCGCAAAGCTTGAAGACTTTCGCCCAACTGCTGGCCTCCCTGTCGCGGGGAGCGCCAACCACTCGACGGTTACCCCAAACGATTAGGTGACTAGAGCGCTCATCGTCGTAGCGGACTCCCTTGGCGTCACCGAGGCGATGACCTCGGGAGGGCTCGCGGCGATCCGTGGTGGCCTTGCGAGCTCGGGTCGAATCGTCGTGGTAGGAGCATGGGCCAAAGAGGTTGCAAGACGGTACGAAGGAGAGGATCTCGGCGTTGAAGCCGTGCTGACCTCACCAAACCCGGTGCTTGGCTATCGGCCACTCACCTACGCACCCACGCTCATGGGTGGTGATGGCACCTTCCCAACCACCGTGGATGACCTTTTGGAGCATGCCGATGCCAACGAAACGTATGCAGAACTTCGGGCGCAGCTCGAGCGCGCCATCCTCTGGGGCGTCGGCATTTCCCATCTCTCGGTCCTCTCCGATGCCGTCTGGCCGCGGGCAGACTTGGCTGATGCGGTGCTGCAATTGGCGCAAGAGTTCCATTTGGCGCTCAGTATCACGCACCGGCTCAACGAAACGCTACTCGGTTATGACGCCTATGGACTCGCGTGCCAACGTGGTATCACGACACCTTCGCGCATTTTGCGACCCGGTTCCCAACCGTTGGCAGCGGTGCTTAAGGATACGCTCACCAGCCGTGACCCTGCACCAATCAGCAACGACGAGGTGATAGAGCTGGCCGCCACCTTTGCCATCGATAGTCCAGAACTTCGCGCTTATGGCACCGAGGGCATCCAGATCATCGATGGTGGGCAGCTAACGGCCCAAAGCGCATCACTGGCCACCTTGTTGGCCGACCTCGGCGTCAAAGCGTCACCCTATCGCGATCTCCTCGACAAACTGCCGACCAATACATAGGACCCACCAGTCATTACAAAGTTCAACGCCTGCTCGATTTGCCTCTCCAGGCAGGACAGTAACGCGCAGCCGCTGTTGTGCGCACGCCCAGCTTTTGGCCATAGCGGCGCTGGTGGCCTCAAGAGCATGATCTGACCTCCGCTTCACCGATTCACTGCACGAACTGTACGGTCTCAGGTCTCATCGCCTTATGTCCACTCTTGTGGCCCCAACGCCATTGCACACTTCAGTGCCTCAGTATTCGATACAGGCGCAATCATCACTACCCAAGTCGACGCGACCGTCACCCAACGCCAGCTACTGTGCGCAGGACGAGAAAGGTGATGGATGGACAAGGCCCCATGTAGGATTTGGCCACAAAATGTGATGAGCGCTCCGAGCCGACTACGCCTCCTCACGAACCGTATTGCCTTCATATCATCGGTTTCGGATCTTCCTCAGGATGACGCACACACTCCCCAACAACCCGTGCCCTCAAAGAGCGCGGTCAAGAAGCCAAGCGGTAGAGTAGAAGGAAAGGCACCACACTTAAGCTCCATAGCGGTTGCCAATATGCATCGCTGCACTGACCAATCCGCGCCCCAATCCGCGCCACGGACGGACGTACAGGTGCCTCTTGCTGACCCATACAGATCCAGAGTCCATAGAAGGAGTTCTCCCTCACATGGACGAGGACGAACTACGCGTAACAAATCCCATCACGCCGTCTACGAACCAATAGTTGCAGCCATCAATATCAGAGGCGACTCAACGCGGCTGACGCTCTTGCACGAGAACTGGAGGGGTTCCTCTATGCAATCGTCAATGGCCATCCCGATGACCTTGGCCAATTAACGCAGCTAACGTCTCGCCACATGCCTCATCCAACATTACCTGCAAAGACACGTAATCATCGACAAAAACCGTAACCATGAACCCGCTGAGGGCCCCCTATATCACGCACGGCATCGCATGGACATCTCGACCCAGCCCAACAAACCCCTCGGCATGAACCACGCGCTCAATACCTGCAGTCACGGACAAAGGATCAAGTCCACCCCCGAAAAGACACCCATATGGTGTTGACCTACCGTCATTGGACCCAAGCATGCCAAGCGATTGGCATCTACTCCTCTGCCGCGGCACTGACCTTTCGCCCGCCATCACGCAGAGCAGAAACCACCAGAGCAAAGGCTAGGAGGCCAGCCACCGTCAGGATGACCTCGCGCCCCGTCTTCGAATGGACCCAAAGCACAACATAACCAGCATGCGAAACACTGTAGCGCACGATGTAAACGGTAGAACTAGTGATATGAAGCGTCCACGGGTCAGGAACAGGATTGGCATCGCCCTTCGTGCGCACCACGACCTCACCATGGACTCGTTTCAGCGAGATCACCCGATGCAAGTAGATAACACGGGTAGAATTCGGCGGATGAAAGACCGCAACATCGTGCAATTTCAAGTCACTAATCGGCTCGCGTTGAGCAAACGCTATGCTTCCAGTCGGCATCCCCGGACTCATCGAACCGGAGAGGACCGGCAGCAGCTCCCAACGACCCGACAGAACCGAGAACCCTAGGGCGACAACAAGCAGGCACACCAAAAGCGCCACAGCGCGCCGCAGCAACATCAAT
Organism: Ferrimicrobium sp.; assembly: GCA_022690815.1. Classification (NCBI taxonomy): domain Bacteria; kingdom Bacillati; phylum Actinomycetota; class Acidimicrobiia; order Acidimicrobiales; family Acidimicrobiaceae; genus Ferrimicrobium; species Ferrimicrobium sp. Next base: position 1,754 of record JALCZJ010000018.1, on the reverse strand, counting down.
ACGAGCCTACTGCGCGATCTCCTCGGTACTAATCGTGGCGAAGTACTATCGCGAGGAGCCAGTAGTACCCCACTCGCCTCATCCGATTGCTCAGTAACAAGCATAATTCACCTCTGTCAATACCATAGAAGGAATACACGGAGTCCAGCAATAGGCTGGACTCCGATTCATTACCTTGGTTGTTCTCGCTTTAATTACGGAATCGAGGTACCAACAAAACTGAGGCTTGGAGCAACATTTTCGCCTTCAGCGACATTTGTAGCTGAATCGTTCAGGGTGTATATCACCCTGAACTCCGCACTTTGCTCATCTGTACCGACACCCAATGGTTGGAGGAATGGCACCTGTGAATTATTCACAGCCGTACTAAACGTATACGTCCCGTTCGCAGGATAGTTACCAGCACCAACCTGCGATCCATCGATATTGTTACCATGGATCCTAGGAAGATTGGTCCATACTTTTACAGATGTCGACCCACCATTGTTGTTGCTTACAGTTTTTGTTCCCGTAAACTCCTGAACGGTTACGGTCATGTCTTGCAACAACTGAGAAGGCGTACCCGTTGGCGGCGTGTAGGTCACCTCGGATACCTTGCCCTGCAGGGTGCCAACGTCTCGAAGATAGATATCCGCAAAGTAGTAATCACCTGGAGCCATGTTGGGTACATCCCACTTAAGTAAAGCATTGTCGCCATCTGACGTAATATTCGTATTATTACTCAGTGAGCTAAAACCCCCTTTATTACTTGTGTAGTTATTGGCATCGAAGAATAGACAGCTGGCCTGGGTGTTCCCAGAAGCACATCCCTCCCCGGTCGTGCCCACCTTTGCATTTAGCAAGAAAGTACCGGCTGTGGCACTCGTATCCAAATTGACGTTGCTGGTAAATGCTGCGTATCCACCAACACCTACGAATGCTAGCGAAGCTACTCCAAGCACGCCCGCAGCCAATGTTAACCGTGACGGCATCGCCGACCTCCCTGTTCCAATAAGAACCCATCGAAGGTTCTCTACCCAAACAACGTGCCGGTTTCGCCACTAGCTAACCACTCGGAAAGGCGACCATTCGACCGAGTGACTCAACGCTTCACTGTCATTACCATAACATCTCCGATCACACGACGCAACTCACAAGTCAGACTTTTTCGGAAAACTTCGCCTTATCGAGACGCTGGACTCGTCGAGACCACAACAGGTCACCCTCTCAGCGGTAATCAGACATGCTTTGTGCGCCCAATAAGTTTTGTTCTCCGCTCTTTGTACGCGGTCTCTTCAACACACTAGGTTTATACAGCCACCTAACGCCGCTTGTCACCTGACCTAAGCCACCATCCACAACCGCTAAACCGAACTTAAGCCTAACCCCCCGACCGATAGCACCGTCTATCAGGTACGTTGTCGTGGATCAATGCTTTGGTTCTGTCGACTTACCTCCAATGGTGATTGGAATCGGTGATCCAATGAGTTCAAAGACTCGACGCTGTAAGGGAGTTGGCACCGAGAGCTGTTCTATCTGGACGCCTTGACCAAATTCAACCGTGTTTCTCGTCAGGGTTCCAAGATGGGCAAGCAGGGTGCCAAAGCTGTGAATCGGTTCGCCACCAGCTCCGCGTTTGGTCGCATCTTTGGTCTTAGCGGCATCGGAGCGAAGCGCGGGGGCAACCGGATCTTGGCGCTCTGGAATCTCCTCGTCTATGAACATGAGTGGTGTGAGAACCTGCCTTAGGTGCCAGGTGACATAGAGGGCGAGCA
>JALCZJ010000017.1 GCA_022690815.1 Ferrimicrobium sp. | reverse complement strand
AGCCCACCTACGCCGATGGTACTTGGGGGGAGGCCCCCTGGGAGAGTAGGGCACTGCCGCTCGTTTCACAACCCCCCTCCACGTGAGGGGGGTTGTGCTGTTTTGGGGGGTTGGGGGTTTCGAAGAGTTTTGTGAATTTCTGCGGAATCGGTTGCCCGGATGGTTCAAAAGCAATAAAGTAGTACGAAATCAACGATGCAGGTTGGGATTGTATCGTGGTGTACCACTTGGGGTTGCATCATGTTCTGGTGCAAGGCTCGCTGGTGTAGCTGAGGTTGCCCAGGGGGTTTCTTGGGTGCTGATGTAAAGGGAGGGAACGGCTGATGTCGTCACGTAAGAGCTGGATGAAGTTGGGGCTGTTAGCTGGTGGCATGTCGGTAGTACTCGCAGCATGTGGGTCGACGAGTTCGGGTGCTGCTTCGTCGGGTTCTTCGGCGTCACAGGTAGCGGCGAACTATGCGAGTTATGCCTTGCATACTGGTGATACGTATTCTTGGGTGTTGCCGTTGCCGAATGAGGCCAACTACGAGCCTTGGGATCAAAATGCTGAGTATGGCATGTACCGGCCACTCTATGTTGCAGGTGAGGGTTCGAGTCCGGTGATCAACTATGCGGACAGCATCGGTCAACAACCGGTGTATTCCAATGGGGACACGACGGTGACCATCACCTTGAATCCATGGAAGTGGTCTGATGGGACCGCGGTGACGGCTCGTGATGTTCAGTTCTACTACAACCTGTACGTGGCTAACAAGGATCAGATTGCGACGTATGTACCAGGGAACTTCCCTGATAATGTCGCTAGTTTCACGGTCGATTCGCCGACCAAGTTCACCCTCAAACTCAAGAGCGCTGTTAACCCCCTGTGGTTCACTGATAACGAGCTCACCGATGTCGTCCCGCTGCCTCAGCAGAGTTGGGATAAGGAGTCGGCTAGCGGCAAGGTCGGCAATTACGATATGACGACCGCTGGCGCCAAGGCGGTTTTTAAGTTCCTGTATTCGCAGTCGTCCAAGCTCTCGACGTATGCCACGAACCCATTATGGCAGGTTGTCGATGGTCCGTGGAAACTCCAGTCCTATGATCCGACGACTGCGCGAACGGTGTTTAAGCGTAACAACGCTTTTACCGGGCCAGACAAGCCCAAGCTTTCTGGCTATGTGCTTGAGAGCTTCTCGTCGCAGACGGCGGAGGTGGATGCCCTGCGCAACGGCAGCTTGGACTATGGCTATCTCCCACTTAGCGATGTTAAGTTGTCCTCTACCTTCAAGAGCGATGGGTACACCATTGCTCCATGGGCCACCGATTATGTGCAGTGGGCTGAGTTGGGTTATACCAGCAAGACCTGGGGGCCCCTAGTAAAGCAACTCTACATCCGACAGGCGCTCCAGCACACCATCAACGAGCCGTTGTATCTGAGCGCCACGCTCCATGGCGATGGCCAGCTCACCTATGGGCCCGTTCCCAACCTCCCGGGTTCGCCGTACGTCTCGCCGCAGGAGAAGACCGATCCTGATCCATATTCGATCAGCGCTGCAAAGTCGTTGCTAACTAGCCACGGCTGGTCGATGGGTTCCAACGGCGTCATGGTCTGTACCAGCCCAGGGACCGGTGCATCCCAGTGCGGAGCCAACATTACCAAGAATGAGCCCTTAAGTCTCAAGTTTATGTACCAGACTGGTACTCCGACGCTGCAGGCTCAGGTTGAGGCGTTTGCCACGGCGGCAAAGTCGGCTGGCATCGATCTTGTGCTTGATCCTCAATCCCAGTCGACGATGTTCTCTATCGGTGGAGTGTGTCCATCCTCTGGACCATGTAACTGGGGGATTATCCTCTATCGGACGTTCCTGTGGAACTATGGTCAAGGTGATGTCCTGCCCACGGGTGGTCAGATGTTCGGATCGGGTAACTATTGGGGTGGTGGTTATAGCTCGCCAACCGCCCAAACGTTGATCAACGATACCCATACTCAGGCTGGTCTACAACCACTTTTCAACTACGAGAATTACATCTCGAGCCATGTCGCCGCCCTGTGGTTCCCAACCTGGGACTGGCAAGTTTCGGTGGTGTCGGATCATCTCCATGGATGGAATCCACAGCAGGTCTTTGGAGATCCAGTACCGTCTCGGTGGTACTTCTAAGTGAAGTAGCATTGCGCCACCTTGCATTGTGCCAGGTGGCGTTTTGTCGTCTGGCTACCGTGTGACCGCGCAGGTGGACTGTTCCTGGTACTTGCGGCCCGGTTGCGACCAGGTCCTAACGCCTAGGAGCTGGATAGCAATGGTAGATAGCGTTCGTTTTGGGTCGCCCGCGCCGTGAGATCGCAATGGCTGTGATATCCGATGGTATGGTTCCCACCATGCCTTGGCTGAACCCAGCCGTCGCGTGATCGAGTCAGGCGTTGTTCTCCGGGGTGCGATTGTGTTGGATCGGGTGGTACGGGGCGGTTGTGGTGGGCAAGATTGGGCCCAACATCGACCGCTATCTTCGTCTTGGCGGTAGCCGATAACGCTGTGTCGAAGCAGGTTGTGGAGCGAGTTCCAGTTAGGTCGCAGTGACGTATGATTGTCAGATGCGTAACGGGGCGTTACGTTCGCTGCGGATCACAGCACGTATGGCGGGGTGTGCTAGTCGGTGCTGACGGGTGCAGCCCTACGGGATGCCGACGGTATGGCCGCCATAAGGGGCGGTGACGTTAGTGTTACGGCAGAGGCTTTCGAGAGCGGCTGGCTTGTGCGACGTGTGGCATGTTGACGCGTGTGCAGTTCGGCAGATCATGTGGCGCGACGGAGTCCTGGATTGGTGGTCTGCACGGTCTGGGTCTCGTGATGGTCCCTGCACGTTGGACTAAGTGGTTATTGGTTATGCAACGTTTTGGCCTCGAACGGACAAGTAGAAGGTATGGGGTTACGAGAGGGACCGATGGACGCGGCAGAGCCTGAGGGTGTCCAGATGGTTTTCGATGACGTTGTTGAATCACTATTGCCACAGCTGTACCGGTATTTCCTTCGACGAGTGGGTCCCGGGCTGGCCGACGACCTTGTTATTGAGACCTTCTCGACCGTTGCGCAGCGACTGGAGAGCTATGACGAAAGGCGCGCACCATTGCGTGCCTGGGTCTACGGTATCGCCTCAAATGTTTTGCGCTCACATTGGCGTCATGAACAGCGTCTGCTTGAGCTGGATGCACGATTGCGCGCTGAACCAGCAGTTGGTAATGCCATGTCGAGCGATCCAGGAGAACTCGGTGACGAGTTGAGTCCCGTCGTGGCTCGCCTCCTTGCCAGTCTGGGACCCGAGGACCGGAACGTGTTCTTACTCTACGCCTGGGAAGATCTTGGCCCAGGGGAGATCGGGGTGGCTCTAGGGCTTGCGGATGGGACCGTTCGGTCCAAGCTTTCCAGAATCCGGGCGAGGTTCCGTCGCGAGTTAGGTGATGCCGCAAGCGTGTCATTGGAGGTCACCGGCCCGGGTGCCGAGGGGCCAGAACATGGAATCGGGGAGGATCGATGAACGAGATTGATGTCGTCAAGGCATTTCGACGGGACGAAGCTGATCTACCAGAGGGTTTGCACGAACGTGTGCTAGCGGCAGGGCATGTCGCACTGGCAAAGCGTCGAGCATCAGCGTCTAAGGAGGTATCGAGCAAGCGATCAGGACAGCATCGTAAACGCGTGCTGGTGGGATCCTTGGCTGGCCTTGCCGTGTTGGCGGCCGGCGTAGGGAATCTTGGGATACGGTCTCAGGGCACGAGTAGGCCAACTGATGCGCTCCAGGGCTTGAAGGTCATCGAGACTGCCTATCATAAAGCGCTGGTGGGTTCGACCTATCGCTACACGATGGGCGAGACCATCGATGGCGGTGCGGTCATCTCGGAGGATACGAACTCCTCCGGTTTCATCGTCGCTCCGAGATCACCGAAGGATGCGCCGGCCGCTGAGAGCTCAACAACGGTGACCGGCAACGGTCGGTCGTTGACGCTGAATGAACTGGTTGTCAACAAGGTCCTCTACCTTGGCGCCACTGGCGCAACGTTGCCCGGTTTGCCAACTGACAAGCGCTACGTGGGTGTCAACCTCTCCCAAGCAGGGGGCCAAAGTCTACCGGAGAGCAAGAATCCAGTGAGTTCGGGTCCCCTCGCCTTCTTGGCCCACCCACCTGCGGGCACCACAGTGACCGGGCAACGTGACACAACCTATGATGGCGCGCCTGTCAAGGAATACTTTGTCAACCTGGATTTAGCGTCCCTGTTGCGCCAGGAGGGTGTTGCCAAGGCTGAGCAGTCCTTGCCCATCCTTCGCGAGGGTCTTCATGAACTGCCCACGTTCGCACCATGTGCAATCTGGATCAATGGTGCCGGTGAACTCGTACACATGTCGTTCACCTTGGAGTTGAACGTCCAAGGACAACCGATCTACGCAACCTTCGTCATGTCCTTCTTCGATTACGGCGCCAAGCTGGAGGTGATACCACCACGTCGAAGCCAGGTAGCCTTCGAGACGCCGACCCAATTTCAAAAGACGCTGCAATTTGGGACAAACCAGTGAGCACTGGCCTCGCGGTTGACACCGAGTGGCACTCATACGGTGTTGTGTCAGTCGGTGGCAGCGGTCGGTGCCTCGGTGACACCGTGGTCCCTAGGGCCCGAGCTGTTGCCGTGCAGGCGTACAAAGAGGCCAGCAGCGACGAGGAGCGAGACGCCTCCGGCGACAAAGGCCCAGCGCGGTGAGAAGTCTTGCGACATGAAGCCGACGATCGGAGCGCCGATGGGGGTGCTTCCGAGGAACCCAAGGGTGTAGAGGGCCATGACCCTGCCTCGCATTTCGAAGCGGGAGTTCAACTGCAAGGTTGTGTTGGCGAAGGCGTTGAAGCTGATGGACATCGCCCCGAGGCCCATCAAGGCAAGCCCAGCGAGCCAGATGCTTGGAGCAAGCGCGACGAGCCCCATGAGGCCGGCGAAGCCCACGGAGATGATGACCATCAGTTTCGGGCTTGCGGGTCGCCGTAGCGAGGCGGCTCCGACGCTGCCGATGATGGCCCCTACGCCGAAGAGGGACATAAAGTCGCCGAGGAGCTGTGCATGTCCGCGGAAGGTGGTCTCGGCCAGCAATGGGATGGTGACGGGGAAGTTATAGGCGAAGATGCCGGCGATCAAGATGGCGAGGAGGGTGGCGAGCAATATCGGTCGGTTGCGAACATAGCGAAGACCGGCCCGGATCTGTCCTGGCTCACGAACCACAGTGCCCTGGACAAAGAGCTGGGTCGGTCGCATCATCACGAGCGCAATCAAGATGGCAACGAACGAGATGGCATTGAGAAGAAAGCCCCAGCTGATGCCCAGGTGTGCGATGGCGACGCCAACGACTGCGGGTCCGATGGCTCGTGCAAGATTGAAGCTGGCGGAGTTGAGGGTGACCGCGTTCTGCAGGCTGTCGCGCCCTACGAGCTCCTGGACGAAGGTCTGGCGTGCCGGGGTGTCGATTGCGTTGATGAGGCCGAGCACAACCGAGGCAACGAACACCAGGGTGATGGTGATGGTATGGCTTGCCACAAGGTAGAACAGGACAAAGGCCACCAACATGAATGAGGTTTGGGTGATCATGATGAGGCGGCGACGATTCAGCCGATCGACGACGATGCCTGCCTGGGCTCCGAAGAGCAAAATCGGTAGGAACTGCACGGCGGTGACCAGCCCGAGCAGTGATCCACTCTTACTGAGGGTGAGGACAAGATAGGCCAGCGAGATCGATTGCATCCAGGAGCCGGTGTTCGAGATGAATTGGCCAATGGTGAAGAGTCGAAAGTTGCGTACCGTGAGTGAACGGAAGGTATCCTGGCGCCATCGTGTGAAAGATCCAGAGCTCAATGTTGCCGCCTATTGCGTAGACGCCGTTGGACGGAGTCGATTTCAGTTACCCTTCAGCTTACAGGAGCGGTAGTGGTACTCTGGCGACGAATGCACGAATCGACGACGGCTATCGGGCATCAGGATGAGACAGAGAGCGGGTAGCCCGGTTACCTTCGACCACGAAGCGGGTTGGGTACGCCGTCATGTGTTAAGGCGATAGCGCCTACGCAACCATGTGGTCGGAGGTCATTGGACTCTCACTCGAGGGTCCACGACGCCGTACAGGATATCGACGATGAGGTTACCGAGTACCGTCATGACGGCGATGACAAGCACGATTCCAAGCAATACCGGGAAGTCTCGGGTTTGGGCTGAGTTCCAAAACAGCAGGCCGGCACCGGGATAGTTGAAAAGGGCTTCGACGATTAGCGACCCCGAGACCGTATAGGGAAGCGAGAGACCAAGCAGGGTCAGTGTTGAGTTCAGGGAATTGCGCAACACATGGCGAAGCAGTATCGTTCGATTGCGGGCGCCCTTGGACTTGGCCGTGCGCACGTAGTCTTCGAGCATGTTGTCGATGACAGCGGAGCGCATGTAGCGACTGAAGTAGCTGACGTTGGCGAGACACAGGGTGATGATTGGCAGCGCGAGATCGGTAGCGTCGATCGTGAGGCTGCCGCCAAAGTTGGAGGCCGTTGAGGGGAAGACCGGCAGCCAGATGTTGAGCACCACGATCAAGACGACCCCGAGGAGGAAGGTCGGCATCGAGTACATGATCAGCATGGTGCCACTGAGCGCGTGATCATCAGCCCGATTGCGGCGATAGCCTTGCCAGAGGCCCATGGGTATGGCGATGGCGACCGCGAACAACAGTGAGATGGCAACCAAGAAGAAGGTGCGTGGGACGTACTCGGCGAGCAGGGTAGACACATTCTCGCTGAGCTTGTAAGAGTAGCCGAAGTTGCCCCGCAGCGCGTTCCATGCCCAGGTGAGGTACTGAACTGGCAGCGGCCGGAGTAACCCCTCTTGGACCTCGAGGGCGTGGACCTGGACGGGGCTCGCCTTCTGACCGAGTTGGGCGCGAACAAGTCCTCCCGGCAGGAGGTGCAAGATGATAAAGACGATGATTGAGACCGCGATGATGGTGATAATGGCTTGCCCGCAGCGTTTGAGAATGTAACGGATCATAGGATGTTCTCCCTATCCCAGCGCTCTGTAAGGAGCGCCGTTACGCGGTCGGGATGGAGACCGCCGCCCATCGTTGGCTGTATTGGGGCATGGGTGTTGATCCAAGTTCGTGTCATCTGGACCTCCTAGTGCTGAGCCAGTCGAGATTCGACAACGTCACGTAGTGCATCACCCAGTACATTGATTGCGAGTACGGTGAGGACGATGAGGATCGCAGCGGGCCAGAGTTGCCACCAGTAACCATCGAAAATATTATTCACTCCCCCAGCCAAAATCTCCCCCCAGTTTGTCGCTGGCGGTGGAATACTGAGTCCAAGGTAGCCAAGGGCTGCAAAGGTCAAGATGGCATCTGCTACCTTGAGGGTGCCATTCACCACGAGGACGCCAAGGACGTTCGGCATGATGTGGCGTGCGATCAGGCGCCACCTGGGTGTTCCAAAGCCGGCGGCCGCGACGACATAGTCACGTGTCTTAAGCGTCAGTGTCTCGCCACGTACCAGCCGCGCCGTTGAGAGCCAGCTCACCCCCGAGATGACGAGGATGATCAGCCACAGCGTTGGGCGCACGATGGAGGCGAGCAAGATGACAAAGAAGAGGAAGGGGATGGAGAGCAGGGCATCAACGATGCGCATCATCACGGAGTCGACAAGGCCGCCAATGAACCCACTGATGGTGCCCCAGATGAGTCCGAATGCTGACGCAAGCAGCCCAACCGCAAGTCCGAGTTCAATGGTGCTCTGCCCTCCGAGCATCAGGCGACCAAGCTCGTCGCGTCCGGCTGGACTGGTGCCGAGGATGTGTGCCGATGACGGTGGTTGATTCTCTAGCAGCAGGGAGGCGGAGACCTGATTCGTATGGTAAACGAACGGTCCCACGAAGCAAAAGAGCACGATGAGAACGAGAATCACCAGGCTTGCAACCGCGAGCTTGTTGGCGACAAAGGTGCGCAGCGCAACTCGTAGCGCACTGACCCGCCGATCTTCTTCGAGCGCCTCCGCGCTCGATGGTGCGACTTTGATCGCCGTCATTGCCCCTCCTTCAACCCGGCCCTCGCTCACCTGACAACGTCATGGCGGCAGTGACCATGCAGTGGGGTGAGTCGAGTTGCTTGTAATGTTACAGCAAGACGGCCAGACCGTGCGCATTGGATCACCAAAAAGATTCTCACGTGTTCCTCGTAATGTTTTGGTCATGGCGCGTTGGCCGACTTCGGATGGGAAATTTCAGATCAGGGGCGATTCGCTTCTTTCGAGCAGGAATCAGTAATATGGGGGAGAATTCGAGATGGAATCGGTTGCAAGTCTCCAAGTTCTGAAATAGAGTCGATGCAGGTGCTAATGCGACGGTATCGACAGGTTGACACAACGGGGGCTTCTCGTTGTCGGTTGATTCACCGGATCTTGAGCGCACGGGGTCTTCCGGGTTGATCGTCGTGGTTGGTGTTCTGGCAACAGATGCGAGGGTGAGGTAGGGGTAACACTGATGAGCAGGGGAAACCGACGGTGCGGTGGCTAGCGTGTTGTCAGGTAACCAGAAAATGAGTCGTTCATCCTTCGTATGCACCCCCACCAAGCGGCGAGCAAGAGTCGCCGGTGGATACGACAGATGGCGCTTGCGGTCGACTAGTTGGCAGTGGGCTATGGGCGCCGTTAGGATCTCCGACGGTGCGCATCTGTTGGCCGGGTTTGACTGGCACCGCCAACGTTACACCATATTTGCTATGTATGGTACATATGGGGACCGCGAGCTTGGGGCGGGTAGGCAATGCTATGCCAGCACACAACGCTGTGGCGTCGGCGCTCTAGCGACATGCGCTATGGTCCTTCGAGCTGACGTAGGGTGGATCCGATGGCATCGTGACGATGTTGTCATGCAAAGAAAGGTTGACATGACCTGTGGATTGCTCCATACGGGGATGTTGGTGCCCGGTCCTAAGGGACATGGGTCGCATGGAAGGATACCAGGCGGTCTTGCCACGATGGGGCTCACCTGGCCGACGGTTCTATGGGTTGGTCCGAGGAGGTAACGAGTGGCTTTGACGTGGCGCCGGGTAGCACAAGGAGGGGATGGTAGATGAACAGTGAACGAGAGGCTATCCGCGCACTAACCGGCGCTAAGGATCACGTGTTCTGGCTCGACACCGACAAGGTACCAGCGTTTGAGCCTCCACTTGGCGTGCACCGCGACGTCGACCTCGCCATTGTCGGTGGTGGCTTTTTGGGGCTATGGTCGGCGGTGCTAGCCAAGGAGCGATTCCCAGAGTGGGAGATCGTGGTACTGGAAGCTGGTCGGGTTGGTTTTGGCGCGAGCGGACGCAACGGAGGCTTTGTTGACGCAAGCCTGACTCATGGGCTTGAGAATGGCTTAGCGCGCTGGCCCGAGGAGATGGAGGAGCTCGAGCGTCTTGGTGGTGACAACCTTGAGGGTCTCGGTAACTTCGTCGTTGACCATGGTATCGACTGTGATTTTACGTTCTCGGGTGCGATTGACTTTGCCACCGAGCCGTGGCAGCTCGACGGGGCTGAGGAGTACGCCGATCTCGCGCGAAAGTATGGACACCAGATCGAGGTTCTTGATCGGGGACAAGCACAGGCCATCGTGCACTCCCCAACCTACGAGGGTGGTCTCCTCACCCGCAATAGGACGGCACTGGTGGATCCCGCCCAGCTCGCCTGGGGCTTGGCCCGTGTGGCGACCTCCCTTGGTGTGAAGATTCATGAAGGCACAATGGTCCAAGGTGTGCACCAGAGGGGTGGCATGATCGACGTTACCACGCCACAGAGTGGGTCGCTGCGTGCTGCCAAGGTGATCCTGGCCACGAATGCGTTTCCGTCGCTCTTACCTGGGGTGCGCAACTTTGTCATCCCGGTCTACGACTATGTGCTCATGACTGAGCCCTTGAGCGCTGAGCAGTTGGCTGAGGTGGGGTGGAGTGGTCGTGAAGGGCTTTCTGACCTCGGTAATCTTTTCCATTACTATCGCCTGACCCGTGATAATCGCATTCTGTGGGGTGGTTACGACGCCATCTATCACTTTGGTTCCCGAGTGAGCAGCGCTTATCGCCGTCGTGCGTCGACACATTTGATGTTGGCCCGGCACTTCTTTGACACCTTCCCGATGCTCGAGGGGGTACGCTTTAGCCATGCATGGGGCGGAGCGATTGACACATCCTCTCGCTTTGCGATGTTCTTTGGCTCTAGGCATCAAGGCAAGGTTCAATACGCCCTTGGTTTTACTGGGCTCGGTGTCGGGGCCACACGTTTTGCCGCCAAGGTGCTGTGCGCTCGGTTGGAACCCAAGGATTCGCCCTATGAGCACCTCGCTTTGGTGCGCACCAAGCCAATCCCGTTCCCGCCGGAGCCACTTCGTAGCGCGGCCGTCGCCTTGACGCGACGTTCGCTGATGCATGCCGATGCGCATGGCGGCCAGCGCAATTGTTGGCTGCGAACGCTGGATCGATTCGGTGTCGGTTTCGACTCCTAAAGGGGGATACGTTGGCTGAATTATTGGTGATCGATGATCTGGTGACGGAGATTCGCCAGCGCAGTACGACGGTGCGCGCCGTCGACGGGGTGTCGCTGTCGGTGGCGCGTGGTGAGACACTTGGCGTTGTAGGGGAGTCGGGTTGCGGAAAGACAATGACAGCGCTTTCGATCGTGCAGCTTCTTCCTGCCGGGGGCGTGATCGCCCGAGGGAGTGTCAAACTCGATGGAGAGGAGCTCGTCGGTGCCGGTGAGTCGAGGATGCGTGCGGTGCGTGGTTCCAAGATTGGATTCGTGTTCCAAGACCCAATGACCAGCCTCAACCCTTCGAAGACCATCGGATGGCAGATCGCTGAGTCCTTGATCATCCACAAGTCGGCAAGCAAGGCTATAGCGCGCCGCCGAGCGCTCGAGGTGCTTGACCTCGTCAAGATTCCAGCTGCCGCCGAGCGTCTCAATGACTACCCGCACCAGCTCTCAGGGGGTATGCGTCAACGGGTCATGATCGCGATCGCGTTGGCAAACTCCCCAGAGCTCTTGATCGCCGACGAGCCCACGACCGCGCTCGATGTGACCATCCAAGCACAGATCCTGAGCCTTCTTGACGAGTTGAAGTCCACGCTCAACATGGGGCTGATTCTGGTCACCCATGATCTCGGCGTGGTAGCCGGACGAGCCGACCGGGTGATGGTGATGTATGCCGGCCGAGTGGTTGAGAGCACCGATACGGGTCGCCTTTTTCGAGAGATGCGGCACCCCTACACGTTCTCGCTGTTTGCCTCGATACCACGTATTGGGGATGATCGAGAACAGGTCTTGCCGAGCATTCCGGGGCTTCCTCCGGACCTTGCACATCCTCCGTCTGGATGTCGGTTTGCAGAACGCTGTAGCTTTGCCCAAGATCGGTGCCGCACGGACGACCCGGCCTTGACGGGTGATGAACACCAGTTTGCCTGCTGGTTTCCGGTCGATCATCAGATCCGCTCCGGCGTGGTCGCTGCTAGCGATCGTCACGCTGAGCGCGAACTCGGGCGTGAGCCACTGCTTGAGCTCAAGGGAGTCGTCAAGGAGTATGACGTCTTTGCCGGAGCGTTGAGGAGGAAGGTCGGCAGTGTTCATGCGGTCTCTGGCATCGACCTCACCCTGTATCGTGGCGAGACGCTTGGGATCGTCGGCGAGTCGGGTTGTGGTAAGTCGACGCTCGGCCGCATGATGGTTGGCCTTGAACGCCCAACGGCAGGCACCATTGCCTATGAAGGACGAGACATTGCCAGTCGGTCGCTTGGCGAGATGCGCAAACTGCGTCGGAACTTTCAGCTGATGTTCCAGGATCCGTATGCATCGCTCGATCCTCGGATGCGCATCCGTGCTGCCCTGCTCGAGCCCGTGAAGGTCCAACACGCAGGTGATGCAAAGGCTCAGGTCGCCAGGATGTATTCGCTGCTCGATGAGGTGGGTCTTCGCCATAGCGCGGTTGAACGTTATCCCCATGAGTTTTCTGGTGGCCAACGCCAACGAATTGGATTTGCGCGAGCACTGATGCTTGAGCCAGGTCTGGTGGTAGCCGATGAGCCTGTCTCTGCCTTAGACGTCTCGATCCGCAGCCAGGTTCTCAACATGATGCGTCGCCTGCAGGCCCGCTTCGGCCTCACGTATGCACTGATCTCACATGACCTCTCCGTGGTTAGTTATCTGGCCGATCGGATCGGCGTCATGTACCTCGGCGAGTTGGTTGAGCTGGGGCCGGCGGATGCTGTGTTCGCCTCTCCTGCGCACCCATATACTCGAGGGCTTCTGCGGTCGGTTCCCATTCCCGATCCGGTGATCGAGCAACAAAAGGCCCGTGCTGGCCAGATTATGGGCGAGCTGCCATCACCGCTCTCGCCACCACAGGGTTGCCGCTTTCATCCACGCTGTCCCTATGCAACCGCTGAATGCACCAGCGAACACCCACAGCTGCGGGACGTCGGAACAGAACACACGGTCGCCTGTCATCACGCAGAACAGGTGATCGACGATGCCTGGGAGCTTAGCGAATTAGTGAGAGCTACCAATAGCTAGCCAAGGCCCCAGCGCCACTTAGCAACATCACGTAGTTTGGGCGTTGATGGAGCGGATGGGGCCCGACGCAAAGTTGAGGTCTCTCAGCCATCGCTGATTTTGGGGCGCACAACGTCGTAACGTTCACACATTACACCGGCGCCCAACGGCGAGGAAAGTGTCCCGACCCAGGGTCTAGGTGAGCTTGAGGTAGGCCTTACCATCGCGTTGGGCTCGGATGAGCTCTCCAATCGCGCTAGGGACGATGGTGACGTAGGGGAAAAGCTCAGCCTCGCTGATCGAGCGTTGACGCAGTGAGTTGTTGCAGGCGACAAAGGAGACGCCTCGTGCGACGAGGTTGGCCAGTTCGATTGATACATGCGTCGTGTCGCGTCGAATCAGGTCGATGCCTCGTCCAGAACAGACTACCTCCACCGATGCCGACTCGTCTTCGGCCAGAAGGTTTCCAATCTGGTGCAGGACCTGCTGCCAGGCCTGCTGATCTGGGGTGTCGAGTTGAATTACTACTTCAAGCTTGGTGTCATTCGATTCAGGTTTCATGAACATCAGGCTAGTAGGGCAACCTTAGAAATCTTTGGGAGCGAGCCTAGGCAAGAGTTACAAGCTCGAGCAGCTCTTCGTTCCAATAGTCCTCGACCCCATCTGGCAACATCAGAACGCGCTCTGGTTGGAGGGCTTCGACGGCTCCAGGGTCGTGGGTAACCAGGATAATCGCGCCAGTATAACTGCGTAGTGCCGCTAGGACGCGATCTCGACTTGCAGGGTCAAGGTTATTGGTGGGCTCATCTAGCAGGAGGAGATTCGCTCGTTGAGAGACGAGAGTGGCCAGTGCCAGTCGGGTCTTCTCGCCACCAGAGAGGGTTCCACTCGGTTGAGCAAACATCTCGGAGGTGAACATGAACGATCCAAGGATCTGTCGCAGATCGGCATCGGTGACATCAGGGGGAGCCCCGTTGCGCAGGTTCTCAAGCGGCGTGAGATTTGGGTTCAACATCTCGTGTTCCTGGGCATAATAGCCAACGACGAGACCCTTGCCCGGGTGAATCTCGCCCGCATCGGGCGTCTCGACGTTGGCCAGCATCCTGAGAAGGGTTGTCTTTCCCGCACCGTTGAGTCCGAGAATCACAACTCGTGATTGACGATCAATCGCAAGGTCGATACCACTGAGGACCTCAAGTGATCCGTAGGATTTGGCGAGACCGGATGCTTGGATCGGGGTCTTAGTGCATGGCAACGGTTGAGGAAACCGGATATTGGCCACCTTGTCAGCGGCGCGTAGGTCGTCGACGTTATCGAGGATGCGTGTGGCCCTCCTATCGAGGACCTTTGCTTTTCTGGCGCGTTTTGCTGTGGAACCCCGCATCTTGTCAGCTTGACGTTTGAGCTGTGTGGCCTTGGTGGTCTCGACTTCGTAGAGGTGCCGGCGTCGCGCCTCATCTTCAGCACGCGCCACGAGGTACGCCCGATAATGGAGAGCGTAGAGGTCGAGCGTGGAGCGTTGCGGGTCGAGAAACGCGACGCGGTTGACGACCGATTCAAGCAGCCGTGCATCGTGAGAAATCACGATGAGTCCGCCACTAAACGTCTTGAGGAAGTCGATGAGCCAGTTAATTGAGTCGGCATCAAGGTGGTTGGTTGGCTCATCCAGGAGGAGCAGATCGGCCTCCGAGAAGAGAATGCGGGCGAGCTCGATGCGTCGTCGCTGACCCCCGCTGAGCACGCCGATGGGCTGTGTGAGTACGTGCGCTTCGATCCCAAGGGACGTAGCCAGTACGGTGGCATCGGATTCGGCTCGATACCCATCGCGGTTGGCAAACAAGGTCTCGACTTGACCGTAATCGCGTGTTGCTTGCTGCTGCGCGGCTCCAGACAGTTGTGTCATCTCCAGTTGTAGCTCGGTGAGTCGTACAAAGAGTTCATCGAGTTGGCGACCTGAGAGAATGCGCGAGAGTGCGGTAATCTTTGGGTCGGCAGCCAGCGGGTCTTGCGGTAGGTATCCAACGGTTCCGCTGCGTTCTAGGAGCCCTTTGGCCTCAAGTTCTCCGGCGAGAATTTTCATCAGTGTCGTCTTGCCGGCGCCGTTGCGCCCAACGAGACCAACCCGGTCACCGCGGTCTACTAGCAGATTCACTTCGTCAAAGAGCAACCGAGCACCGTACTCAAACTGTAGTGACTTCGCATGGACGAGCATAGTTCTCATTTCCGAGACGGGAGGAGTGCGAATCGATCGCAAGAATCGACTCTCGTCCTACCATGCTAATAGTTGCAAGCCCGTGATCTGCCGGGCTAATGTTGAGGGCTTCGCTTTCATCGCTTTCTGCTTTGCGGATGTTGTTGCCGATCGCACCAGCCTGCACGCTCATGGCGACCAAAGCTCAATTGTGGCCTCCACCGCTCTTGCATAGGCGATCTGTACGGATGTGGTAAACGCCTGATTGTCAGGAACCAGGCGGGCGATTCATGCGCGGTCCAAGGTTTGCAATGGACGGCCCGTCGCGCTCGTCACGGCGTGAGCGAGGCGAGTCGAGGCGTTGTATCCCTTGAAGAGGTGAGTCGGGTAATCCGATCCAACAGAGGCATTGTTCGCAAAATTCTGGCCTAAGACACCCAAGAGATTGACAAGTGGCTCGGATGAGCGATGAGGATAGTAGCGCTATCACAAGGTCCCGATAGCAAAATTACTGAGATTGCGGCGGCTTTACTTCGTCATTGTCGGTAAGGCTATCGGTCGATATGCGCTCACACTTGGCCGAGTCCAAATCAAGCACCAGTCACGGACGTTGGTGAGAGCGAGATTTGGGCAACCATCCTGGCATCCCTTGGCACTTGTCGCACGCTGTCGTGTTTGTGATGCCAGGAACGGTGGGAAGGGAGATCAGTCTCTTGTAATACTCCAGGAACGGTGGGAAGGGAGATCAGTCTCTTGTAATACTCCAGGAACGGTGGGAAGGGAGATCAGTCTCTTGTAATACTCCAGGAGCCTTGGCGATGGTACACAGTATTAGCGGAGCTATTCTCGAGAGACTAGGTCGATCATCGTTGGGCGTCGCGCAACCGGTTAGGATGGCTGGGCGCAAATTTTTGTATTCCCTTTCCCGTGCACCATCGGAGTGAAACTAGATGTCAACCCCATCGGACGATCCTAGACAAGTTAACGAGTCGGGATCATCGGACCGACCCCGTAGAGATGACGGCGATCGTCCTCGTTACTCACGTCCAAGAGACGATGATCGTGGCGGTTATCGCTCGAACTCCGGTACTCGACCAGGTCCACGACCAGACCGTGACCGAAGCGACCGACCCCGTAGAGATGACGGCGATCGTCCTCGTTACTCACGTCCAAGAGACGATGATCGTGAGCACCGCTGGGTTCGATCAAGAGACGTCGATGACGATGTTCCTGGTACTGAATTGCGCGATGACGCACCGTTGGCTGACGAAGCGGCGGCGGCTGAAACCCAGGCTAAGGAGCTTCCTGCGCTGCGCTTTCACGCCTCGCGATGGCTGCAACAAGAGGCAACACACGCTCCCGTACCCGAACGGTCCGTGCCCTCGGAGGTGCCACGTTCCAAGGTCCGCTCGGAACGACCGTCGATGCGATCGAAGAGTCGCTCGACCATGACACAGCTACTTGCCCGGGCGGCTGATGCCTATGAGCGCGACCGTTTCGAAGAGACACTTCGAATCACGCGTCGCATTGATGCCATGGACCCTGACGAGGTTGAAGTCTTGGAGTTGATGGGCCTATCGTTATACCGTCTTGGCCGCTACGATGCGGCTCTGCGTGTTTTGCGCAAGGTTCACAAGATGACTGAGAGCTTCGACCAAGTGCCGGTCATCATGGATTGTGTGCGAGCATTGGGAAGAGGTAACGAACTCGAGCGGTGGTGGTTGAGATTGCGCGAAGCATCGCCAGCGAAAGAGGTCATTGTCGAGGGACGAATCGTCTATGCAAGCGCACTGGCGGATCTTGGCAAGCTTGCTGAAGCCATCGCACTGATGGAGCAGGGGGTAGCCAAAGAAAGGCGCGCGTCTGCGCTCACGAGCATTCGTCAACGCTATCTTCTGGCACAGTTGTTCGAACGTGCCGGTGATGTCTCTGGAGCTCGTGAGGCCTATCTTCAGCTATTTCAAGAGGATCGCAACCTCTACGATGTTGCCGAGCGGTTGGCAGGATTGAGCTAGTCGACGAGCTGGGGCCTAATGATGAACGTTTGGCCCACGGCGGACTCGGATCTTGAGCGCCCCAGGTGCAGAGCAGCACCACACTACGCGTATTGCTACTTGGTGGCGCTTTGATTCCCCCGCGTTGGGCCCTACATCGCTTGGTTGTGGTTGAACGCATCGCTAGGGTTGGCAAGGAACAGCGCTCAGGTTTCGCTTGGCGTCGCGACCCCGAAGAGAATAGCTACTGCCGGGTGAAGGGTCAGAGCTGCGGGCAGTGCGAGCTCAGGGTCGCCGGTAGTGGCGAGGTCGCGGAGCAGTTGGACATCGGGATGCCATGTCATTGGCGATGGCCAGGTCATCGTTGATGGCCAGCGACCCGATGGCTCGAGTTCGCCTCCATCTTGGAGGCCTATGCGCCGCGAAAGTGAAACTACGTCGCCATCAAGCTCGTAGTGTGCTATTGCCGAGTCGTCAATGCGAGAGCGCGATGCCATGATCGTCGAGGTGAGCCATTGCGCGATGGACCTTGGAGTGGCAAGCTCCACGTTCTGTTCAAGACATGCATGCAAGGCTTCAAGCGTTGTGATAAGAACTGGTACTATCGTTGCATGGGGAGGGCTAACTGGCCTAATCTGTACGGTCAATGCTGGTCGGTGCGAGAGCAGGTTGTTGACCAGCATGGTGAGTGCACCGCCTTCATAGCGCTCCAGACGATGCAAGGTTTTGGTTCGATCGGCGACGTTGCCGAGGTAAGCACCCTGTGACGCGACGAATGCTTCGAGATCCGGTGCGTCAACTGCGATCCACAGAGGGCAAGGTTGATTTGTAACCCTAAGGCCAACAACAACGCCCGTAATGCGTCGCCGCGTGCCGCTGGTTACGCTAGCCAGCATGTAGCGGTAAAAGCCAGCGACCTCATCGACCGCGAGGGCAGAAGTACGGAATTGAGTTTCTTGATCGTCAAAGCCCTCGGCGCCTTGGCCCTCGGGGTCGAGGTGGATCAAGCGGATCGGCTCCACTCGTTCGACGACTGTGGGTGTGAATTGGGTCACGAGGTAGCCTGGGGCGTTAGAGTGCGAAGTTGACATTTAACCTGTCAGGCTAGGCGAGAGGTGGATTGACGTATGCAATGGTTGCTCGATTTGGATGGGGTCTTGTGGAGAATGGACACCCCGATCGACGGCTCGGTCGAAGCCATCCATCGGCTCTACGAGGGCGGACATGACGTTCTTTTTGTGACCAACAACTCCTCCTTGTCTCGTTCACAGTACGTGGAAAAGCTCGACCGTATCGGGGTACCGGCAGCACGCGAGCAAATCATGACCTCGGCGATGGCCGCGGCGGCGCTTGTTGAGCCCCGTGCACGCGTGCTCGCCATCGGCGAGCGCGGTTTGTCCGAGGAGCTTGAGGCGATCGGGGCTGAGTTGATTGTGCCTCACTCGTTGGAAGACGTCGAAGGTATCGATTGTGTCGTGCTTGGTTGGTATCGCGCGTTCAACTATACCGACATGTCCAACGCTTGCGTGGCGATCCTCTCGGGTGCGCGTTTCATCGCCACCAACGCAGATCCGACCTATCCCCTCGAGCGCATGGTGGTTCCGGGGACCGGTGCGTTGGTTGCCTCAGTGTCGACAGCCACCTCGGTTCAGCCGACCGTGGCTGGTAAGCCCGAAGAGCCGATGGTTGAGCTGCTGCGTCCGTTGCTCGGGAACGAGACGATCATGGTTGGTGATCGGCTGAGTACTGATGGGCGCTTTGCGGCGCGCCTGGGGGTGGAGTTTGGATTGGTTAGTTCGGGTGTCCGTGAGGTTCATGATCAGACGATTCCGGTGAGCCTGCGTGCCGATAGCTTGGCAAAGATTGTTGAAGAGAGGTTGTAAGAGCATGTCACATGTATTCGTATTAGCAAGACGGCCAGTCGGACTCCCACAGCCCGATGATTTTGATCTAGTGGAGTTGCCCGATCCAGCGCTCGAGGAACAACAGGTACGGGTTGAACCGCTCATGATCTCGGTTGATCCTTATCTACGGGGTCGCATGTCGGATGCTCGCTCCTATGTCGCTCCGTTTGAGGTGGGACAGCCGATCACCTCTGCAGCTATCGGCAGGGTCGTCGAATCCAATGCGTCGACAATAGCCACGGGTGATCTCGTCCGTGGAGAGGCTCCATGGGCCACCTCGTACACGACCGAGGCGGGAAGCCTTTGGAGGTTGCCGATCGATGTTGAGGTCAACCCATCGACCTACCTTGGCGTACTGGGCATGACGGGACTGACGGCCTACGTCGGACTGGTGTTGCTTGGTCAGGTCAAGGCCGATGACGAGGTCCTCGTCACCGCTGCCGGTGGGGCGGTTGGCTCGGTAGTCGGCCAGCTCGCAAAGATCTATGGAGCCAGGGTGGTTGGCTCTGCCGGTGGTGCAGACAAGGTGGGGGGTCTTGCAACCCTTGGGTTTGATGCCGGGATCGATTACCGGGCCGTGGACTTCTCCGAGGCTCTTTCGGCTAGTTTTCCCCGCGGCATCAGCCTCTTCTTCGACAACGTCGGTGGGTCACAGTTCGAAGCGGCGCTACATCACACCAAGGATTTTGCCCGGGTGCTTTCGTGTGGTGCGATCTCCCAATACAACGACACTGAGTTGCCTGCGGGCCCTCGTGGGCTTGAGGGTCTTGTCGTACGCCGTCGGCTCATGATCCAGGGATTCATCGTCTCTGATCATCTGGCACGCTATGGAGAGTATCTCAAGCAGGCGATTGGTTGGGTTCAAGAAGGGAAGCTGACCTCGTTGGAGACTATCGTCGATGGGTTTGAGAGCCTTCCAACGGCGTTCGTATCGCTTTTTCGTGGTGCCAACGTGGGCAAGTTGCTTGTCGCCACCCAACCTCAAGAGGAAGGGTAGGCATCGCCTCCTTTGTCATAGGGCATATACCGCTATGACGAGGGAAGTACCGGTAGGTCCGTGGGGTTGGTGGTGATGATTGAGCTCAGCTTATCCCACGAGCTATCAACTGGCGTGAGGAAGTACGGTGGTGACAGGTAGGCGAGACGTGGGTCATAGGTATAGTTGGTCGCGTAGCCGTTGGTGATCGTGGTGCCCTGGAACACCCCTTCGATATCGGCGTAGTTTCCCGCGAGCGCGCCATAGAGGTAGATGGTGCCTTGAAAGGGAAGCCTCCAGAAGTCCTCGACGGCAAACGAGTGTTGTAGCGTCAAGATGGCTGCCATGACGACGGGGTCGTTCGATGGATGCGAGAAGCAGCTATCTGGAGTGGTGTTGGTCTTGGCGAAGTCGTTGGCGATCTGGACGAAGTTGTTGGCGATGAGGCCAAGGAGGCTTGAAGTGCCGTTGGTGCCACAGCCGGCGTATTCGAGGTTGCCGGTGATGGTCGTGTCGTTCTCTGACGCTGCCGTGAGTTGTCCGTTAAGTGTTCCCTGGATGTAGAGATTTCCCTCCTGGCAGGGGGCATCCTGTTGGTCGATGTTCAGCGATCCAGACGCACAGGTTCCACTGTTGGCCTCTGCCAGGCTGGCGACATAGAGTACGCCGTTTGCGGGGAGGGGCACGTCGGTACCCACGCAGCTGGTATTTTTCGTCTGAGGTGACACGACGGTCATCGTGGTACCGTTGAGCGTAACCTGTGTCGGGCCGTAGTACAGGCAGCCGCCTTCGGCTGCAATCTGGGCCAGATTCGAGTCAGACTGTGGCAGGGCCAGGGGGGTGTGATACTGCACGTTTTGTCCAACGTTAAAGGTTGGATTGTCGCTGTTGTCCCCGCCGAGGTAGGCGTTGATCGGGTCGATCCAGTACGGGTGTGTGGGAATGCCACTGGTGAGGGCTGAGGCGGAGTAGACCGGGCCGTTGAAGACGGGATCACCGGCCAGATAGAACATGTCGTTGGAAAACACCGGCCCATTAAAGGTCTGCCCGGTGACGTAGTAGTTCAGGAGTGATTGACACAGCGGAAGCTGCGGTCCGTTGGTTGGTTGCTGATTGGACTCATTGGATTGCGCAAACATGAAATTGCAATCGGCCTCAGCTTTATTATTGGGTATTTGGGCTGCATGCACAGCGAAGACGGGGTCGACCAGCATTTTGTTGTCGAAGATGAGATAGTTGAGAAAGCTTTGTGATCGAAAGGAGGCATTGAGCGTCACGTACTGGGTGTTGGTACCACTGGCGGCGGCACCGGTCACGAGGAGGTGCACAATTCCGCTCGAGGCGGTCTCGGTGTTATCTACTGAATAGTGAAAGTACTCGGAGTTCGAGCCGGAGACCGACTCCCAGCCGGTCAGGGCGACGTTGGTGACAGGCGGAGGATTCGAGGCATCGTATTGCCAATAGTTGCCGAGCTGGTTGATCGAATACTGGTCCAAGAGGTTCTCGTAGTTGGCAAGCCCCGCCTCGGCGGCGGCGAGGGCCGTCTGGTTTTCTTGCCGTTGTTTGGTCTGAGGTAGCTGGCCGACGGAGGCTGCGACTAGCCCGGCTGGGATCAACGTGATGAGCATGACGGCGATGATGACCAAGATCAAGGCATCGCCACGTTCTCGGTCACCGTGTTTGCAGCGTGACTGATTGGAGCACGAGCCCCAGTGGCGGCGGTTCCGATGGTGAGAGGTGTGATGGTGTGACATTCTTGGATCCCCTTAGGTTGCTGGTGGAGGCTGTGTCGATCCTGGCAGGGCGATCAGCGTTTGGGTTGTCGTCGGCCCTTCATCGACGACGTCTTCCGTCAGATCGATCCCGACTAGGTGAATGGTTGTGAGCGTTGTGGTGCTGGTGGTTCCTTGCGCTGGCACAAGAACTTGGGCTTGTGTGATCGCGACAGGATTTGGGGGAGTTGCGTAGTAGGAGAATAGCGTTGGTGATGCGATGGTGACTCCGAGGACATCGACGGGATTTGAGCTGGCACCGGTTTGGAACTGTGCGTCGACCTGGCACGGGCAGTTGAGGTTGGCGAGCCAAATACTCTCGATCCCAAGCTGCCCAGAGGGGTCGATCGCTTCGAAGTGTATCGAGGATGGTGAGGCCGAGACGAGCGACCCCTGGCCAGTGGTAACAGCCTCACCCAGGAGCCTCGTGAGCTCCGTCGAGGCGAGATCGGTTGCCGCGTTGGCTGCCTGGGAGCTTAACGTGGCTTGCTGGACGACGGAGAAGGAGGTAATGACCTTATAACTGATTAGGCTCAACAGGCCAGTGAGCGCCGTCGCGATGACCATTTCGACGACGCCAAAGCCGCCTTCATTATCAGGGAAGTGAGATCGATGCACTGATCGCACCTCCTCCAGGCGTTGCTAGGGCTCCCGACGATGGATAGGAGATGCTCGACGTGCCATCCCTTGCCACCAGAGTCACATATCCAATCGGGGCCAGAAAGGTCAATTGGCCGTCGGCATTCGTGGTGCCCACAGTGGTTATTGGGTTGGAGCAGTCGGTAAGCG
This sequence comes from Ferrimicrobium sp., assembly GCA_022690815.1. Lineage (NCBI taxonomy): Bacteria > Bacillati > Actinomycetota > Acidimicrobiia > Acidimicrobiales > Acidimicrobiaceae > Ferrimicrobium > Ferrimicrobium sp. The sequence goes on along the minus strand of JALCZJ010000017.1, from coordinate 29,225 downwards.
GTGTCCCATTGGCATCGGTTTGCACAACACTGATGGTTGCGCCAGCAAGCGGTCCTTGGGCATTGGTGACCGTGACCGTGATGGGTTGACCGAGAAGACTAACGGTGCTTGTCTCCCCTGGTTGTGCGATGGCAATATTTCCTAAGCTTGTGCCACTGAACGAGGTGTAGACCTGGCACTGCCCTAGCCATGCCTGATAGCCGGTTGCCGCTGGAAAGATCGGTGTGATGCTGGTGACTGGGGAAGCGCTGGGGGCGGGGGAGTAGATCGTCTCGTCACCTGGAAGTGCGGTAGATCCGAGTGAGATCCCGAACTGCCACGGGATGCTGATCTTGGGGGCTACGATTGTAAACGTTGCAGCTTGTGCGTACGTGAAGTCAACTTGAGCGTTGTCGGCGGCGCTCACCGTCACCGTTTGTGATGGATTGGGGTCGCCGCTGGGGCTGACCCACGTCTGGCCGGCTGGAGGTGTGAGTCCGACGGTGTAGGACCCCGGGGACATGAAGGGGAAATACGCGCATCCTTGGGAGTCGGTTTGGATCGTCTGTGCTGTGTCGCTGGCGGCGCCGGTGGAGACGAGCGTCACCGTCACATTGCTGTCTGGCGCTCCGGTCTGATTCTGGGCCACAACGAGGACCGATCCCGTCGTGGGAGAGCTATAGCCAGCTGGGACGTGATAGCCGGTCGTGCTTCGCACCGGAGGAAATGGTGCCATGTCGCTCCACGTAACGGTGACAGATGCCGACAGGATGGGTTCGAGCACCTGATCGCTGGCGGCATTGGCGTTGCAGCCGTCGGGGTTTGAGGTACCCTCGGTCCAGTAGAGGTCGTCGGTGACGGTGTAGGTCACCGAATTGATGATGGTCGAGTGGGCTGAGCTACCGAGCATGCTGGTCAAGTTGGCAAAGGACTGCGAGGCCTCGGCATTGAGAATCTGGATCTCGGACTGAGCAAGATTGGACGCGGTGAGCTGTTGGCGAGATGAGGCGGCGAGCTGCGTTGAGCGTTCGATCAGGTAGGTCGCAGGGCCGACCACGCCGGCAAGGATGGCGAAGGCCACGACGACGCTTATGAGTGAGACGCCTCGTTCGTCTCGATGCAGGTGGCTCAGCCAGCTAATCACACCCACAATATCGGCATTTTAGGTCATATTATTGAACGTGCTTTGTGTTGCAAGCTGAAACGCTCACGTATGGTGCTAGGAATCCTCTCCAGCAGCGATTTTAGTCGCAGCTTGAGAGCGGCGCAGTTCGTCAATGTGGCCGGCGAGCGCGTTGTCTTCGGCTTCGATGGACCCGAGATCAGCATCCGCGAATTCGAGGACTCCCATCTTGGCAAAGGTGTCGCGCATCTTCGGGTTCCAGGGGCCGATATCCTTGATTGTCGGAACGATGCGATGAAAGAGAAGGCTGCGAAAGATCTTTTGACTCTCGGATTGATTCAGATTAAGCGACGTCCTGGTTACGCTGTCCAGTCGTCGCGAGGCTTTGACGGAGTTTTGCTACGCCATGGAGCCCCTGGAGACGGCGAAACTCAGAGGTGTTGGCTGGTGCCGATGCTTCAAAGAGTTCTAGCTGCTTCGTTGTCATAGTGTCAGTATGGATCGAGGCTCTGACAACGCAATGTCCGGGGCCCACGACAAGAGGGTGGGCCAAGGCTAGCGATCAGATCTGATTGAGCTGATCGATCATCGTTCGAAGTCGCCCCAACGAGTGCTGGTCGAAGTCAAGGGAGAGACGCTTGAGGTCAACATGGTCACCTTCACGGACCTCCCATGCGGTTGGGGGCGACGACTCGATGCTGCCAGAGCGAAGAATATCACCAAAATCTTGGTTCAGCTCGTTGAGCAGCGCAGCATCGGGTAATCGTTGCAGACGCAGGATCAGCTTCTTACCCACGATTCGGGCGGAGTGAAAGTTGTGATAGAACCCGATTACCTCGTCGATGGCCTCGTCGACGGTTTCACAACGGCGAAACAGTGCGAGGTCAGCCTTCGAGACGAGACCCCCAGGTACCAAAACGTCGGTGATGAACGCGATCAGTGGATCGAAGTAGTCGCCGCCTGGTGGCTCGAGCAGGACCAAGGGTGCGAGCTGCGTCTTTCCGGTCTGCATGAGGGTCAGGAGCTCGAAGGTTTCATCGAGGGTGCCGAGGCCGCCCGGCATGGAGATAAAGGCAGATGACTCCTTGATCATCAGAACTTTTCGGGTAAAGAAGTACTTCATCTCGATGAGGTGACCAGCAGCATCGAGACCGGTCGCTGGTTCCTGTTCGTGGGGGAGTCGGATGTTGACGCCGAATGCATGGTCTGGACCTGCTCCGGCTGTTGCGGCCTCCATGAGTCCGGGACCTCCACCAGTGATTACCAGCCAGTCACGGTTGGCTAACGCGGCTCCGAGCTGGTTCGCGAGCCGATAACGGGGGTCGGTTGGCTCGATTCTCGCTGAACCGAAAACCGTAACCTTTCGCCGGCGACGATAGGGCGCGAATGTCGTGAAGGCCTCGCGTAGCTCACGCACCGCCGATGTGATCATCTTTAAGTCGAGCCGATCCATGTCGGCGCCCAGCGTCGTCTCGAGCTCGTTGATCAGGGCGAGCTTGAGGTCTCGGTTGGGGTTACGAAGATCTACCGAATGCTCTTGGGCTTGGGTGTTTGGCTTGTGCGTCTCGGTCACAGGGATGACCCTGGGGCAACAGCCATGGGAGCAGAATCTGACGGACCGGCGACTGGTTCATAGAACGTGGTGCGTTGGCGCAAGGTTCTTCCAGCGCGCTGAGCTACCAACGCAAAGTCTTGTGGTGTGAGCGCCGTACCATGGGTTGCCCCAGCTGCATGTGAGATGCTCTCCTCCATCAAGGTGCCACCCAGATCGTTGGCTCCACAATCAAGGAGGAACGCTGCGCCGTCAACGCCAAGCTTGACCCAACTTACCTGGATGTTGTCGATGACGCCATGGTAGGCGATGCGGCCAAGTGCATGGACGAGTACGGTCTCGCGGAGCGTCGGCCCACGTCTGGCTTTGCCGTTACGGAAGATCGGCGTGGCCATGTGGACAAAGGGCAACGGAACAAATTCGGTGAATCCGTGTGTCTTGCGGCCAAGCTGACGGGTGACGTCAAGGTGTCGTATGACGGCATCGATTTCCTCAACGCTGCCGAACATCATGGTGACATTGGAGCGAAGTCCGATCGAGTGGGCAGTTTCATGCACCTCGAGCCATTCGTTCGTGGTCAGTTTGTCGGGACACAGGATAGCCCGGACGGGGTCGTAGAGGATCTCTGCCGCTGTCCCAGGAAGACTTTTGAGACCTGCGTCGTGGAGTTCTTGGAGGTAGTCGCTTAGCGCGAGCTTGAGCCGCTTAGCTCCGGTAAAAACCTCCAGAGCTGAGAATCCGTGCAGATGGATGGATGGATAGTTGGTGTGGATGGCCTTGGCAATGCTGAGATAGTATTCGCCGTCGAAGGTGGGGTGGATCCCACCTTGGAGGCATACCTCAGTAGCCCCACGCTCTTTGGCCTCTCCAACCTTGTCAAGGATTTCATTCATGCTCAAAAGGTATGGAGTGCCACGTAAGTTGAGTGAGAGTGGTCCTTTGGAGAAGGCACAGAAGCGGCACTTGAAGGTACAAATATTGGTGTAATTGATGTTGCGGTTTGCCACATAGGTGACGACATCTCCAACCGTTCGGCGACGTAGATCGTCGGCCAGTTCAACGACGCCCATTACGTCGAAGCCTTTGGCAGAGCCCGCAGCCCGGAGGAGTTCTACGGGTGCTTCGCGACCGGCACCGAGCTCGTCGGCTAGCTCGGTGAGCCAACCAGGTTGGGATGATCGAACATTCGATTTCGCGAACACGCTGGTGGGAAAGACCGCAGGTTCCCCAGAAAACCACCGATGCTCGCGCGCGAAGCCGAGTTGGTCGCGATGGTAGTTTACCGCAGGTACCAGCGTGGCGTCAACCCATTTCGACATCTCGTTTACATACGAGGGATAAATCGGGAGCCGTGGAACGAGGGCGAAGTCGAGCTGGGCAAGACGTTCGGTGAGCTGCTCAATATTGGGCCAAGGTCGCTCAGGGTTGACGTGATCAGGGGTGACCCGAGAGATGCCACCGAAATCGTTGATACCGGCCCCAACCAGCTCGCCTGGGTCATCGGAGAGGTTCGGCGGAGCCTGAAGGCTTACGGTTTCTGGCAGAATCAGCCTCGCCAGCGCGATCGATCTCAGGTACTCCTCGCGCGAAGGTTCCAGGGTGTGTGCCATCTGGGTTCCAGGCTTTGGTAGGAAGTTCTGAATGATGACCTCTTGGATGTTGCCGTATTCGTTCGCGATATTGGCGATTGCGAGCAGGCCATTGAGGCGATCCTCCTCACTGTCCCCGATGCCGATTAGCAGGCCGGTGGTCATCGGGATGGCGAGCACTCCTGCGTCTCGCAGCGTTTGGAGGCGCCGATTTGGCTTCTTGTCTGGTGCGAGCCGATGACAGGGGAGGGACTCGTTCACGGACTCGACCATGATGCCCATGGACACAGCGACCGAACGCAGCCGCGTCAATTCATCTGGGGTGAGCGTCCCTGCGTTGATGTGTGGGAGTAGATGCCCGGCGAGAGCGATTTCGGCACCCTTGTGGAGGTAGTCGACCGTCGACGAATAGCCTTTGCGTTCTAGCTCCTCTCGTGCGACCGCGTAGCGTTCCTCGGGGCGTTCTCCAAGCGTGAAGAGCGCCTCGATGGCTCCGTAAGCAGAGGCGTTATCTGCAAGCTCTTGCACCTCGTCGAGGTCCATGTAGGCCTTGGTGAGACGGGCCGGTGCTTTCGCGAAGGTGCAGTAACCACAGCTGTCGCGACACAGCATGGTAAAGGGGAAGAAAGCCTTGGGTGAATAGGTGATGAGGCGGCCCCCGTTACGGTCACGAAGCTTAGCGGCTTCAGTGAGTAGCTTCTGAGTCGACCATCGGGTTGGGTTCATCTGCATATGACCACCTTAGCCACCGTCCCTTCACAGTGATTGGCGCGCCACCCATCGAATCTGTCTAGATGCGCGCAGCCTCCCAATCCAAAGACCTATTGAGCTGCCCCGATCCGCCGTGTTGTTGGGTGCATGGCTATGTTTCTGACGATTGGTTTCTGACGATTGGTTTCTGACGATTGTGGGTTGTAGCGCGCTTTACGCCTCGGAATTAGACAGCGCGGCCGCGGCGGCGCTGTCTACCAAGAGGAGCGTGTTCTTGCGATCGAGTGAGTGAATCGGCAATCCATCCCCAAAGAGTGCTCGTTCGACGATCGCCGCCTTGTCCTTGCCGGTGGCGACGATCAGGCGGAAGCGGAAGCGGTTGAGCGCGGGGAAGGTCAAGGTGATGCGTTCTAGCGGATTGGTGTGGGAGGGATCTGAGTTGGCGATGACCATGGCGTTGTGTTGAGCGAGTCCCGGTGAATTGGGGAACAGCGAGGCGGTGTGTCCGTCAGCGCCGAGTCCAAGGTGCACAACCGACCATGGTTGGTACTCAGCTAGGAGGAATTCGTATCGCTTTGCGTAGCCCTTTGCGAGTGAGGCACGCGCCTCAACGGTACTTCGGTCTGACGCGTCGGTATCGGCGAGGAGTTGACGCTCGGTTGGCGTGTGGCACTTCACCATCGGCAATTCGATCTGGCCAAGAGGACCGAGACCTTGGGCGATATGGTGCCAGTTGGATCGATCATCATCGGATGGGACGAGGCGCTCGTCTACCTGGCCGATGGCCAGCGGCTTGCCGTCGTAGGCTGTAAGGGCATCGCGCAGCGCAGCGATGAGCTCTAAGATGGTATGTCCACCAGAGAGGAGAACGAGTCCGCCACTCTCCAGATGGGTAACCACGTGATTGGCAAAGCACCCAGGTATGTCATCAGTAATTTCGTAGCGAAAGTTAGCCATCTCACTCCTTTGCATCCATAGTCACCGCACCCCATCGATTTGGCGTCACGAAGTTGCCGGTGATACCGAAGAAGAACCATTGTCGATCGACGCCATCGCGGGCCGACCGAACGATCGCCTGGGTGGGGTTGAGCGGTGATTACGCTGCTATCCTAATGTGAACCGATCGGTTTGTTCTTCGGTGGGGAGGCTTTTGGGGTGAGTCAGCGGGATGATCTCAAATCAGCAGTATCGACGTCGCTTAACTACGTCAAGCAGGAAACAGTCGATCCAGCGAAGCGACTGGGTGGCTTGTTAGTCTGGGGGATCGTCGCATCGTTGCTGACAGCGTTTGGTTTTGTTCTGGTGGCACTCGGTCTCTTACGGGTTCTCCAAGATGAGACGGGCTCTACTTTTCATGGCCATCTTAACTGGTTGCCTTACCTTATTACCCTGGTGGTTGTCGGTGTCGTGTTGGGAATTACGCTAGCCCGCATTGGAAAGCGAGGGAGATGATGATGGCGGCAAAGAAGATCAGTCTCTCGGATGTTGAGAATTCGTTTCGTGGGGTGCAACGAACCGCCGATAGCTCTTTTAAAACGTTGAGGCCGGCGTTTCCCGGTTTTGTTGGTCTGGCAGCTGGTGCACTTGTCCTTGTTGCCTTCGTAGCCGGTTATCGCCGAGGTCATAACAAGACCTCGGTGATTGAAATCACAAGACTCTAAGGGGTGCGGATGGCTCGTAGGCCCGTCCTGGCTTCGCTTCGGCCATCGGCGATTCTTGCCCGCAGCCTGCGTTGGATTTTTGTTAACGCGAACAATCGGTGGCTTCTGGCTGGTGGATTCGCGGTCTATGTCATTCGAGCAATCACCAAAGGGGCGTTGAGTCGGCGATTTCCAGCGTCCCGAGGATCTACCCGTTTGGACCTCGCTGATGGTGCTCGTTACCTGATCAAGGCCACGCCGCGATCGCAGAGGTGACCACCATCGAGCGTGTGTTTCAGGATGGGTCCTGGGTTCTTGTGGTTGATCCACGGGGTCGTCGGCTCTTGCTCCGACTCAAGGCTGGGGCGAGTGTAAACACCCATCGCGGACTCTTGGAGCATGACTCCGTGATTGGGATCGAGTCAGGTGCAACGGTTGCGACTCGATCAGGTTCGTCGTTGGCAGTATGGGCGCCATCATTTGAGGACATCGTCCTTGAGATGCCGCGTGGTGCACAGATTATCTATCCTAAAGACATCGCCGCGATGCTTGGTGCTCTGTCACTGGAACCAGGGCATCGAGTGCTCGAGGCTGGGTTTGGCTCCGGTGCGATGACGATGGGACTCTTGCGCCAAGGGGCTCATGTCGTTACGATTGAGAAGCGAGAGGACTTCGCCCATCGGGGACAAAAAAACGTCGAGAGCTACCTACCGGCCTCGCTGCACGGCCAGCTAGAGATCGTCGTGGGCAACGTCATGGAGGTTGAGCTCTCTGGTTGCTTTGATCGAATCGTGCTCGACCTTCTGGACCCCTGGCTTGTCGTGGCTCATCTTCGCCCGCTGTTGGCCTCCGATGGACGAGTGGTCGTCTATGTCACCAATATCAATCAGGTCCAAGAGACAGTGCGGGCCATGCGCGCCAACCACCTCTCCATCGACGCGGTGAAGGAGATCCTCGAGCGCAACTGGGTGGTCAGCGGCGACGTGGTGCGTCCTGAACAAAAGATGATCGGTCATACCGGGTTTATTATCAGTGCCAGGGCCTCGGCTCCGAGGCCGGTGCATGACAACGCCGAGACTGTTGTTGATAACGATGAGACCCTGACCGATCCTGAACCGCAGACCGACTAGCGCATTAGCTCATCGAGGTAGCGCAACCGTTGCTCGCGAATCGGCGTTTGGCTGACTCCTTCGGTAGTTGCTTTAAATGGCTGTCGGATCGTTGCGTGGGTGTGATCGACAACCTTGGACTGCTGCTGTAGTGGGGAGAACTTCGTTGTGATCAGCCATTGTTGGTCAAATATGCGACACCAAGGTGGTCGCGATGCGCCGTGGGCAAACGCGAGCACCCCTTGATTACACGTTGACTGCGATACTTTCAGGCGCGAGACCCCGCAACCACTCCAGCCCACCGCACCTGGTCATTGCAAAGGTGCCGAACTCGACAGCGGCGCGCAAGCAACGGCGAACTAGCGAACGTGTGACTAAGGTTCGATGCGTGCGACAGTCTTGTGAGAACGCCTTGTTCGACAGGCTTGTGAAACCGTCAGTCGTGCTCGACGAAGATGCATTCCCCAGGGCACTCTTCGCTAGCCTCAGTAACGGCATCCTCCAGATCCGCTGGCACGGGGGCCATTTGGGCTGCACCACCAGGATTGTTAAAGACCTCTTGGCCTTCCTTCACGTAGGCAAGCCCGTCGTCGAGAAGCGTAAAGACCGAGGGACAAATCTCCTCACAGAGGCCATCGCCGGTGCAAAGATCCTGGTCAATCCAGACTTTCATCAAGGTCCTTTCCAATTGGGGTTCGATTGTTTGGCTTGAATATCAGCGCCCTTTGGCTCAGCACCTCGCGGTGAAGAACATGCTTGAGTCTAGCTGCTTTGTGAGGGTTCTAATTTCGCTGCTACTCGGGTAGCGTGAAGAAAGGAAGGAGGCGTGATGGTCGATCGCAACAAGCCCTACGACAACGATGCTGCAGTTGATGAACAGCAGATGGTTACTGCGCTCCAAGTTGAAGTCCAGGAGCTGCGTCAAAGAATGAACGATGCGCCCTCGCGTGAGCGGGTTCTTGAAGAGAAGCTCTTGGAGGTCTCGGGGGCACTCTCGCAGTTGCAGGCGAAGAACGAGAAGCTGACGTTTACGCTGCAACAGGCTCGGGAACACATCGCAAATCTGCGCGAGGAGGTTGAGAAACTTACCCAACCGCCAGCAGCCTACGGAGTGTTCGTTGGAGTCAACGATGACGAGACGGTGGATGTCATCTCGTCAGGTCGCAAGATGAAGGTAGCGGTGCACCCCGATATCACACTTGCGGATCTTCGCCATGGCCAAGAGGTTACGCTCAACGAGTCCTTTGCCGTGATTGGTGTACGCGGTGTGGACCGCAGCGGTGAGGTCGCCATGGTCAAGGACGTACTCGATGATGGTGAGAGGGTCATCGTGGTTGGGCGTGGCGATGATGAGCGTGTTGGGATCCTCAGTGGCGCCCTCCGCGCCGATCGCATCAGGGTTGGTGACAGCGTCTTGATCGACCCGAGGTCGTCCATGGTGTTGGAGCTGTTGCCAAAGCCCGAGGTCGAGGAGCTCGCTCTTGAGGAGGTTCCTGACATCAGTTACAACGATATCGGTGGGCTCGATCGACAGATCGAGGAGATCCAGGACGCTGTTGAACTGCCATTTCTCCATCGTGACCTCTTCTCCCTCTACCAGCTGCCAGCCCCGAAGGGTATCTTGTTGTACGGCCCTCCAGGCTGCGGTAAGACGCTCATCGCAAAGGCCGTCGCCAACTCGTTGGCAAAGAAGATCGAGCAGACTTCTGGGCGGAGTGTGAAGAGCTACTTTCTGAACGTTAAGGGCCCTGAGTTGCTCAACAAGTACGTGGGTGAGACCGAGCGCCAGATTCGACTCATCTTCCAGCGAGCTCGAGAGAAGGCTGAAGAAGGGATGCCGGTCATCGTCTTCTTTGACGAGATGGATTCGTTGTTCCGTACGCGTGGCAGTGGAATCAGCTCGGATATGGAATCGACGGTCGTCCCTCAGTTGCTTGCTGAGATCGACGGTGTCGAGACGTTACGCAACGTCATCGTCATTGGAGCATCCAATCGTGAAGATCTCATCGACCCTGCCATCCTGCGACCAGGTCGGTTGGATGTCAAGATCAAGATCCAGCGTCCCGATAGTCAAGCGGCTCGCCAGATCTTTTCACGATATCTTACGCCAGATCTTCCCATCGACAAGAATGAGGTCGATCGGCTCGGCAATGGTGATGCTGCAGTTGCTGTGCAGCGGATGATTGAGGCGACGGTTGAGACGATGTATGCGGCCGTTGATAGCAATCGATTTCTTGAGGTGACCTATCAAAACGGTGAAAAAGAGGTGCTGTACTTCAAGGACTTCTCCTCTGGCGCGATGATTGAGAATATCGTTCGTCGAGCCAAGAAGCTCGCTATCAAGCGTGAGATTGCGGGAGATCCACCTGGTATCTCACAGGAGGACCTCTTGCAGTCAATTGCGAAGGAGTTTAAAGAACACGAGGATCTGCCGAACACGACGAACCCGGACGACTGGGCCAAAATCTCGGGCAAGAAGGGTGAGCGGATTGTCTTCATGCGTATTCTTCTCTCCCAGGAGGAGGGGTCTGAAGGTGGGCGTGCGATCGAGCGGGTGGCGACTGGTCAATACCTATGAGACCTACGTTCGTCAAACCGTAGAACGAGAGGAGGGACGATGCCGATAGCGAAGGTGCTTGGTATCGAGACTGAGTATGGGATCGTTGTCGCAGGCGCACCTGATGCCAACCCAATAACCACATCGTCCACGCTGATCAACGCCTATGTCGCTGGGCTTGCTGATCGCGTGGAGTGGGATTTCGTCGATGAGTCTCCGGGGGTTGACGCTCGCGGTTTTGCCCTCGATGGGGGATCCGGGATTGAGCTCGATACTCACCTGGTCAATGCCGTTCTCACCAATGGTGCTCGTCTCTATGTCGATCATGCCCACCCTGAGTACTCGTCTCCAGAGTGCATCTCCCCGTCGCAGGCTCTGCTCTACGACAAGGCGGGAGAGCAGGTCATGATCCGTGCAATGGCAAGCGCAAAGCGGGTTCTCCCCCCGAATCAGGAGATCGTCGTCTATAAGAACAACTCCGATCGTAAGGGTAACTCGTACGGCTGTCATGAAAACTATCTGGTCGACCGGAGTGTGCCATTCCAGCAAGTTGTCCGCGAATTGGTGCCATTCTTCGTGACCCGCCAGATCATCGTTGGTGCCGGGAAGGTGGGATCTGAGTTTCCTGGCAAGACCGCCTCCGACGTTGCCTTTCAGCTCTCGCAGCGTGCTGATTTTTTTGAAGAGGAGGTCGGTCTCGAGACGACACTTAAGCGGCCCATCATCAATACCCGGGATGAGCCGCACTCTGACGGCCAGCGCTTTCGACGATTGCACGTGATTCTCGGCGATGCCAATCTATCCGAGCGGTCAACCTGGTTGAAGCTCGGACTGACGGCCATCGTGTTGGCGATGATCGAGGATGGCGTTTTGAGGGATCTCAAGATTGAGTTGGCTGATCCAGTGGGGGCATTGCGCGAGATCTCGTGGGACACGACGCTCGAGCGCACGGTGTTACTCCAGGATGGTCGTCGCATGCGCGCGCTTGAAGTACAGTACGCCTATCTTGAGCGTGCTCTGGAGCATGCCGAACATGTCGGTATGGCCTATCTTGGTAACGAGACGGATGGCCCCGCATTGCTGGCAGAGTGGGAACGCGTGCTTGAGGGCCTCGAGCGCGACCCGATCGCCATGGCCGACACCCTCGACTGGGTGGCGAAGTGGCAATTGGTTCGAGGCTATCAAGAGCGTCATCAGGTTGATGCAATTGACCCAAGGCTTGCCGCTATTGATCTGCAGTACCACGACATGCGTCCCGAAAAGTCGCTGTTTCGTCGATTGCCGATGCAGCGAATGCTTGATGACGCCGATGTGAGTTGGGCGGTGAGTAATCCACCCCCCGACACCCGAGCGTATTTTCGTGGGACTTGCCTGGCGAGATTTCCTGGTGCAATCGCGGCTGCCAACTGGGACTCGATCATCTTTGATTTGGGGTCGGATCCACTGCGTCGTGTGCCCATGATGGATCCTCTTCGTGGTACTGAGAGTCACGTTGGTGAGCTATTGCGGCGAGTACACAGTGCGCAAGAGTTACTCGAAGCATTAGGTTCCTAAGTAGGATAAAGTGCAAAGGTGAGGTGGATCTATGGCTGAACGTGAACAAGTTCGAAAGTCGTCATCGAATCGTGATGAGGTCGTCGAAGAGGAGGTAGTACCTTCGGCTGAGCGCTCTGACCAGTTGAAGGCTGAACTTGATGACATCCTGGACGAGATCGACGAGGTGCTGGAGGATAACGCTGAGGAGTTCGTTCGAAACTATGTACAAAAGGGCGGGCAGTAAGCGATTGACACTGAGAAGTTGACTGGTTGACACTGAGAAGTAAGCAGCTGAGAATAGAGAGGCGGTAGGCGTTTTGGCGCTGCCATTGTTTGACGTGGTACAGGATCCAGGACCGGATTTTGCTGGTCTTTTGGATGTCCTGGCTGTTGGCACGCAGAGAGGTGATCGAGGCAGTGCTGCGAGCACGGTGTTAGACGGCGTTCCTCATGGAACGACGATCGCGGCGGCGCGATTTCGCGACGGGGTCGTCATCGCGGGCGATCGCCGGGCAACCGAGGGTAACATCATCGCAAACCGCACGATTGAGAAGGTCTTCCCCGCTGATCGGTATTCGGCTGTGGCTATCGCGGGTGCGGCTGGACCGGCGGTGGAGATGGTGCGACTCTTCCAGGTGCAACTTGAGCACTACGAGAAGGTGGAGGGTTCGGTCTTATCCCTCGAAGGCAAGGCTAACCAACTTGCCCAGATGATTCGGGCAAATCTCGGCATGGCGATGCAAGGATTGGCGGTGGTGCCACTCTTTGCGGGCTGGGATCTGCACCGGAGTCAGGGCAGAATTTTTACCTACGATATTGCAGGCGGCAAGTACGAGGAGGAGGCGTTTTATGCCACTGGGTCTGGTGGGCGCGACGCGCGTGCCACGCTCAGGCTCGGCTTTCGGCCAGAGATGAGCCGCGACGAGATTGTGCGCTTGGCCACCAAGGCACTCTTTGAGGCAGCGCAAGAAGACTCGGCTACCGGGGGTCCTGATCTGTTACGGGGGATTTTCCCGGTTGTCGGTGTGATTGATGCAACGGGCTATCAGCGTGTCGGTGACGATGAACTCATGGTGCTGGCTCGAGAGCTAGAGGGTGAGCTAACGACGAGGAGGCAGCCACAATGAGTATGCCCTTCTATGTAGCTCCAGAGCAGATGATGAAGGACCGCGCTGATTATGCGCGAAAGGGTATCGCGCGCGGTCGGGCCCTTATTGGGATGGTCTACGAGGTTGGCGTGTTGCTATGCGCCGAAAATCCATCACGGTCGCTGCACAAGGTGTCGGAGATCTATGATCGGATTGCCTTCGCCGGGGTTGGAAAGTATAACGAGTTCGACCAGTTGCGGGTGGCTGGCATTCGTCACGCCGATACCAAAGGTTTTGCCTACGCTCGTGATGACGTTGACGCTCGTAGCCTCGCGAATCTCTACGCCCAATACTTAGGTCAGGTCTTTACCCACGAGATCAAGCCTCTTGAGGTTGAGATCCTAGTCGCCGAACTCGGTCGACCTGGGCATGAGGCACAGCTCTTTCACATTCTCTATGATGGGACCGTCGTGGATGAGCAGCACTTCGCTGTCATCGGTGGTGATTCAGACGCGATTGCCGAGCGGGTTGTCCAGGCCTATGACCAGACCTTCGGACTAGCGGAGGCATTGCGATCCTGTGTCGCGGCCCTCGAAGGAGATGGGCAACACCTCAATCCACAGGATTTGGAGGTGGCAGTCCTCGAGGATCGGGGTGAGCGCAGAACGTTTCGCCGAGTGAACGGGACTGAACTTGAGACGTTACTTGGTGATGCTCTTTGAGCAAGGTCGGCGAGCTCGATCGCAGGATCTTCGGGATCGAGAACGAGTATGGTGTCACATGCACCCTGCGGGGGCAGCGGCGATTAAGCCCTGACGAGGTAGCACGCTACTTGTTTCGCAGGGTCGTGAGCTGGGGCCGGTCGTCGAACGTCTTTCTCGAGAACGGAGCGCGGCTGTATTTGGATGTGGGTAGTCATCCCGAGTACGCGACCCCGGAGTGTGACACGCTGGACGACCTGGTCAGCCACGATAAGGCTGGCGAGTTGATCCTGGAGTCCTTGGCCTATTCGGCAGAGGTCAGGATGCGCGAAGAGGGGATCCGTGGCTCGGTTTACCTGTTAAAAAACAACACCGACTCCGCCGGCAACTCGTACGGTTGTCATGAAAATTTTTTAACCTTGCGGGTCGATGATCTTTCTCGGCTTGTCGAGGTACTGATTCCATTCCTTGTTACGAGACAGATCTACGCTGGAGCTGGCAAAGTTTTGCTCACCTCACGAGGTCCTGTCTACACCCTATCACAGAGAGCCGAGCACATCTGGGAGGGCGTCTCCTCGGCCACTACGCGTTCGCGGCCGATTATCAATACCCGCGATGAGCCACATGCCGATGCCGAGCGTTTTCGCCGCCTTCACGTGATCGTCGGCGACTCCAACATGTCGCAATGGGCAACCTATCTCAAGGTTGGGGCGATGTCGCTGGTGCTACGGATGCTTGAGCATGATGTCGTGCTTCGAGATCTGTCGATGGAGAATCCAATCAGAGCGATTCGAGAGATCTCCCATGACCAGTCGTTGACCAAGCGGGTTCGGTTGGTCAACGGGCGCGAGATGACGGCGCTCGAAATCCAGGAGAGCTATTTCGAGCGCGTTCAGCGATTCGTGACGGGCCACTCGATCCCGCCGGATGAGCAACGAGCATTGAGCATGTGGGGTGAGGCGCTCGAGGCGCTTCGCGAGGATCCAATGAGGCTTGAGGGACGTGTCGACTGGGTAACCAAGTATCGGCTCATCGAGGACTATCGGGCTCGGCATTCACTCCCGCTCTCGCATCCACAAGTATCGCTGGTCGACCTTCAGTATCACGACATCAATCGGCGTCGGGGTATCTATTACAAGCTTGTCGAACATGGACGTACGGTTGAACTGGTCGACGAGGCCCGCATCAAGCGAGCGGTCGACATCCCCCCACAGACGACGAGGGCCAGGCTGCGGGGTGAGTTTATTGCCGCGGCTAAGGCGCACCACAGGGACTATACGGTAGATTGGGTGCACCTGAAGTTGAACGATCAGGCACAGCGAACAGTGATGTTGAAGGATCCGTTTGCATCCTATGATGACCGGGTGGAGAGGTTGATTGCTGGGTTATGAGCGAAGATCTTGCCAATGCCGAGACCAAGGCGACGCCAAAACGTTCTAGCCGCAGATCTCATTCGCTTCGCAATTGGCTCATTGTGGTGGTCGTCGCCGTCGTCGCCGCTGTGCTGGTGCGAGCCTATGTCTTTGAGTCTTTTTTCGTTCCCTCCGGTTCGATGATACCCACCATCGAGATCGGCGACCATATGGTGGTCGATAAGCTGAGCTATCATCTTCATTCGGTCGGTTTTGGTAACATCATCGTCTTTCACAAACCAGCCGACGACCACACCCCAGCCGACATCCACTATCTTGTCAAGCGAGTCATCGGCCTTCCAGGGCAGACGATCTGGAGCCACGATGGATCGGTCTACATCAACGGCAAGCCAATCGCCGAGCCGTTCTTGCCCAAAGGGGTGAAGACCTATGGTATTCACACGGCCTCGGGTGCTCCGATCCACATTCCGAAGAACGAATACTACGTCCTCGGTGATAATCGAGGCGATTCGGCTGATTCACGTGTCTTTGGCCCGATTCAACGTTCGCTGATCGTCGGTCGAGTGGTGTTGATCTACTGGCCGCTCTCTCAATGGCACTTCTTTTAGGTTGGTGCCTTACCGTGGGGGCACCGTTTCCGAAGATTCCGGTGGTGTTACTAGGCGGCCAATGAGCGGTTTGGCCTACGCGTGGGGATCCTCGACGCCCCCATTGTGCCTAGGGGCGCATGGTCCATGAACGGAGCGATTCATGGTTGCCCTTGTCATCTGGGTCGGATGTCCAAGTCTGGGCACGAGGACATCGCTGCCTTTCCAGTCCATAAGCGGCAAATGGGCGACATCGCTAGGGGAATCGCTGGTCGGATGTTTACTTTTGCAACTTATGAGATTTGACTCAGATAAAGGGGCGAACGTACCGATACCAGGAGCACAGGATGAATTCGAAGGTGCGAAGGGAGTCGCTATGCCAATCATTAGAGCTTCATGCCCGACATGCGGGGACGTCGACATTACGCCGAGCGCCATGACCGTGATGCTCTGTTCATCCAATGGACAGGCAAGCTACGTCTTTCGCTGTCCGAGTTGTACGATGGTAGTTTCCAGGTCGGTTGACCAGCGTATTGTTGAGATCCTGGTTTCATCAGGGGTTAAGATCCATTTTTGGCGACTGCCGGATACCACACACGATGAGTTCACTGGCCCTCCAGTGAACTACGACGATCTGCTCGCATTTCATCATCAGCTCGCAGATCCGACCTGGCTCGAGCGTCTGATTCGCTATAGCCAGGGCAAATACGAACAGTAATGGGCGACGACATCGACGGTGATGCCGGTGGCGGGGCCAGGTCGCGGTGCTCACATCCCAGGGTGTACACAGACCATCGGTGGGGAGATGACCGTAGTGAGTGAGCGAGTATGCCTAAACCTTCACCTTGTCTCGCCAGCGACGCTCCATGTTGTGTCACCAGCCAAAAACCTGCTGTGGTGCTCCAGTCGTGTGTGTTGGAGTACCAGCGCACCGGCAATTATCGAGCGACGATGGCGCTAGTCTGAAAGGTAGTGGTGGATCCTGCGTGAGTCTTGCAACCCATGAGGTGCGCGGCTAGGGTCCCCCTATGACAAGAGAGCTAGATGGTTGCACAGCGGGTCCGATGGTAGCGGAGCGCGTTGGCGTCGTCAGAGCATAGCGGTCGATACCATAGGCGTTGATGTTGACGGTTGGGTGCGTGATGGCTCGGGACATAGTGAACAGGATTCACTGTCTATGACGTTGGAGATTAGTGTCGAGGTGCGGGGCCGACGAGGATTGGAGTTGGTTTAGTGGGGCGCGAACGCGTACTTTCAGGGGTGCAACCGACTGGGCAGGCGACCCTTGGTAACTATCTCGGTGCCTTTCGGCAATGGCGTCGCCAACAAGATCGGTATGACACCACCTTTTTGATCGTTGACCAGCATGCTTTAACCGTTGAGCATGACCCCGTCGCGTTGCGAGAGGGAACCTTGCAGATGGCGGCGCTCTTGTTCGCGGTGGGGATCGATCCGGATCGATCCACTGTGGTCGTCCAGAGTCATGTGCCAGAGCACGCGCAACTGGCGTGGCTGATGGAGTCAACGGCAACCTATGGTGAGCTCTCCAGGATGATTCAGTTCAAAGAGAAGTCCAAGAGTCAGAGCATGGTCCGCGCAAGCCTCTTCACCTATCCAGCACTGATGGCGGCGGATATCTTGCTGTATCAGACGGATCTTGTCCCAGTTGGCGAAGACCAAACCCAGCATGTCGAGTTGACGCGCACGATCGCCACGCGCTTCAATCGTGCCTATGGCGAGGTGTTCACGATTCCGCGGGCGGTGATTCCCGAAGTCGCCGCCCGAGTGATGGATCTCAGTCGGCCAGAGGTCAAAATGAGCAAGTCCTCCGCTGATAGTCAAGGGAACATTTACCTGCTCGATTCCGAGGAGCAGATCCGTCGTAAGATTATGAAAGCCAAAACCGATCTCTTCAACGAAGTACAGTATGTGGAAGATGATCAGGAGCGCGCTGGCGTGAGAAACCTACTGGAGATTTTGGGTGCGCTTACCGACCGAGCCCCCAAAGATGTGGCCGGGGACTTCGATCGCTACGGTGATCTCAAAGCGGCGACGGCCGACGCCGTGATCGATCACCTTGTCCCTATTCGCCAGCGATACGACACCCTCCTTGCGGATCGTGGCCAACTACAGTCCTGGTTGGCCCTGGGTCGTGAGCGAGCGAGGGCGAAGGCGGCAACGACGGTGGCGCGTGCCTATGATGCGATAGGGTACCTAACCGCCAAGGAGGTTGGATATGGAGATTGACCCGGTCAAGTTGGCATTTCTCGCCATCGCGGCACTCGTTCTGCTGGGCCCGGAGCGCCTCCCAGAGCTGGCCAAGAAAGCCGGTGAGCTGCTATCGAAGTTACGGACGCACCGTGACTCGCTGACCAGCCAGATCAATGCCGCCACCAATTTGCCCAACAGCGCGGTAAGTGGCTTCCTCGGGGAGACCCTCAAGACCGCGGGCACCGTTACTTCCATGTTTGGGCCGGCCGGTATGGTTGGCTCGGTCCTACAGCCCGTCAGGATGGTCAACTCCGTTCTCCAACCCAGCTCACGGGTTCCCCAGGCTCCGCCCACGTCTGCGAGTGCCCCGATGCTCGGTGCCGAGTCTTCAGCTGTCCAGCAGCCCGCATCGCAGTCGAGAAGGGAGCTTGGCTCCAACCCCGGCTACACTCTTGGATCTCCGGACCTGAACTAGTATGGGCCTCTCAATCCACCGTCGGCAATCGACGCCTGCTAATGAAATGTCGATGGTTGAGCACCTCAGGGAGCTCAGAAAACGACTAATTATCTCCATCATCGCCGTCTCGATTGGCGCAGTGGTGGGCTACATCGTCTATCCAGATATTTTGACGTTCCTGATGCATCCCCTGTGTGTCACCAACGGTGCGGACAACTGTGGGCTCTACGTCACCGGTCCATTCGATGGGTTCGCGATTCGGCTCAAGGTTGCGGCCATCTCCGGGCTGTTCTTTGCCTCCCCAATCGTCTTATGGCAGCTCTGGCGCTTCATCTCCCCTGGCCTGCATACCAAGGAGCGTCGTTACGGTCTTGCGTTCGTACTCAGTGCGCTTGTGCTGTTCGGGTTTGGTGCCGCGGTCGCGTACCTGGTCTTTCCTCACGCCTTACACTTCTTTGAGTCCGCTGCCGGTGCCCACGTCCATGCAATTTACACGCCGCAGAACTACCTGAACTTTTTGATGTTGTTGATGGTCGCCTTCGGGGTATCGTTCTTGTTCCCGCTTGTCCTGATTGTCTTGGAGCTGGTTGGTGCTGTTTCGCCAACGGCTTTACGGAAGCGACGGCGTTACGCCTGGTTGGGCATCATCGTGGTCGTGGCTGTGTTCATACCGAGTAACGATCCTTATTCCTTGACCGCAATGACCGTGCCGCTGCTGGTCTTCTATGAACTGGCCATTCTGGTCGGCAGGATACTTCTCCGAGGCTCGCCAAAGGTCGCTCGTCAGGAGACCTAACGGTTCGCTGGTAAGCTTGAGCATGGAGATGCTGAATGCTCAAGGTCACCTTCTTGGAGCACCGAAGTGTCGAATGGGGCGATGCGTGACTTTTGTCTCTCACTTTGAGAGTCGGATTGACATTGAGTTCGATCCGTTCCAGGAGGAGGCTATCGGGGCTATTCTGCGAGACGAATCTGTTCTGGTCGCAGCACCCACGGGCTCTGGTAAGACGCTCGTGGGTGTGTTTGGCGCATGTCGCGCTCTCGACCTTGGGCTGAGGACCTTCTACACCACGCCACTTAAGGCACTTTCGAATCAAAAGTATGCCGAATTTGTGCATGCCTTTGGCGTTGAGAACGTCGGTCTCTTGACTGGCGATAACGCTATCAACCCAGGTGCCCCGGTTGTCGTGATGACGACTGAGGTATTGCGTAATATGATTTACGCCAATATCGAGTCGCTCGATGATTTGGGTCTTGTCGTCCTCGATGAGGTGCACTACCTGCAAAATCCCTACCGTGGATCGGTCTGGGAGGAGGTGATCATCCACCTGCCCCGAAGCGTTCGACTCGTCTGTCTCTCCGCGACGGTATCCAACGTGAGTGATTTCGCCGCGTGGATGCGCGAGGTGCGCGGTCAAATGACCGTAGTCGAGGCGCGAGGTCGGCCGGTGCCGCTCGATCATCGATATCTCTATGCTGATCGTCGCTCTCGGCAGGTGTCGGCGCTCCCTGTTTTGCAAGGGGGTCGTCCCAATCCAAAGGGATCAGAGCTTGACCCTCCGTGGCTGGCGAGCACACGACGCTCCTTTGGACCCAAGGCGCGTGGTGTTGGACGACCGGAGCTCATTGAGTTTCTCGCAGCTAATCGCGAGTTGCCTGCAATCATCTTCATCTTTTCGCGCGCTGGTTGCCAGGCTGCTGCCGAGGAGACCCTGGCGAGTGGTCTGCGCCTGACGACTCCGGTCGAGCGTGGGCTCGTGCGTGAGGTGGTTGATCGACGGCTGGCCAAACTCGACCCTCGTGACCTGAAGGTGCTCGGTTTCTCAGAGTTCCTTGCGGAACTCGAGGCCGGGTTCGCACCGCATCATGCTGGGTTGATACCACCGTTTCGCGAGATCGTCGAGGAGTGCTTTGAGCGGCTGCTGATCAAGGTGGTATTTGCGACGGAGACGCTTTCGCTGGGTATCAACATGCCGGCTCGATCGGTGGTGATCGAAAAGATGGTCAAGTTCAACGGTGAGACGCATAAGATTCTCTCCCCGGGTGAGTACACACAGTTCTCCGGGCGTGCAGGTCGTCGTGGCATCGACAGCCGAGGCACCAGTTACGTAGCCTGGGGTGGCGGGGTGGCATTTGCCGATGTCGCTCGTGTGGTCGAGGGAGAGTTCTACCCGATCACCAGCTCGTTCCGCCCGACCTACAACATGGCTGCCAACTTGGTCAAACGCTATACGCCTGAAGCTGCGCGCGAGTTGTTGAACCTCTCGTTTGCCCAGTTTTCCCAAGATGCGGAGGTCGTGCGACTGGAGGCCGAGCTGCGGGGCCTACGCCGTCAACGTCGACCGGATCCTTCGCTTGGGACGGTTGACGAGGTTCATGTTGTCCCCGGGTCGGTCATCTCGGTACCCGGAGGTGATGGCAGTCGTCACCGAGCGTCGCTCGTGGTGTTGTCGGTTGCCAAGCGCGGGCACGGGCAAATGAAAATTCAAACGGTATCGCCGGCGGGCCGGGGTTACACCCTTGGAGCAACCCATCTGCGCGAGGCTCGTATGCAAAAACGTATCACCTTGCCACAGATCGAGCGCGGTCGCAAGGAGCTGTTGCGGCGTGAGGCGGCCAAGGAGCTCAAGCGTAGCCTCAAGGCCCGCCACCATGTAGAGCCGTCTCGGGATTTTCTTGAGACAGGCCACAGTCGCGATGTCGAACTGCGACAGGAGGGCAGGGTCGCACGGCTACAGGAGCGCATCAGCCAGCGGCGAGCGGCACTTTCAGGCTATTTCGAGCGCGTTCTGTCGGTGATGGAGGCGTTTGGATTTTCCAAGGGATGGTCGTTGACACCGACGGGCGCGGTGTTGGCTAACATCTACGCGGAGTCTGACATTATTGTGGCGTTGGCGCTCGATAGCTTGGCGCTTGAAGAGCTCGATGAGCCAAGCTTTGCAGCCGTCTTGTCGTGGATGACGTTCGAGCCACGTCCAAGCTTTACGGGGGTTGGGTTGCGCTCGACGCACCGACCGTTGATTGACCGTTTTGTGGAGTTGGAACACCTCTCGACCCAGTTGCAGCGTCTTGAGGGAGTGCGAGAGTTGCCGTTGACCCGTATGCCAGACCTAGGCTTCAGTGAGCTGGTATACGATTGGGCCGATCAGCGTCCCTTGGAGCGGATCCTGCGCTCGTCGCCGATACCGCCTGGTGATTTTGTTCGCAACACCAAGCAAATCGCTGATCTCGCGCGTCAGGTTGCGGCCGTGTATCCGAATGGACCTCTTGGAAGGTTGGCTCGTCGGACCGAAGCCTCCATTGTGCGTGGCATCGTTGCACTTTCGTCGGAGGTCACGGTGCCCGATGATCAGGTTGGTCAGTTTGGCGGGGAGCCGGACGTCGATGTGGTTGGTTTGTAGCCTTTAGAAACCATCAAAGGCCAGGGCATAGGACCAAGTTGATCTCCTTGGGTCATCAATCCGTTGTCGTCGTCCACGAAGAGGATGACGGACCTGCCTCCTCACGGGTGCTTGATCGTTAGGCTGGCGGCGTGACAAATTACCTCCCCGAAATGTTTACCGATCAAGAACGCAGTGTGCTGGAACGATACGTGACGAACCTCGATGGGCCAGTGTTTTGCATCCACAACGTTCCCCAGGAGCTTGCGGCTGCGCTGTTCGCCAGGTACTCACGGTCAAATAAGTCGCTCAGACGGATCTTCTTGGATGAGTTCGCAGACGACCTCAGCGATGCTGGAGCAGGTTCCAGCCTTGGGGACACGTCTCGGACGCGGGCACTCATGGGGAAGGTCATTGGGGAATACGGTGATGACTCGGTCGCTCAGTTGGGGGTCGCCCACGTCGCTGTTGAGCAGGTCTCCACCGTTTTAACGAGGACGATGGAGCGGCACCGACTCTTGTCGTTTCTGGAGCAATCGACGCGCTATGTCAACCTTGCGTCATTGCGCCCGGATGGAAGTTTCCGGGTTGTGGTGCCCGAGGAGCTCGATGGCGAACTAGGCCTTCACTATCAACGTATCGTTGCCCAGGAGTTCGCACTCTACGCATCAGTCTATGACATCATGTTTGCTCGGTTTGTCGAGGGGCTGCCCCAAGAAGATGTAGCAAGTATACGCGCGGCACGAGCGGCTGCGCTCGATATCGCTCGGGGTTGCCTCCCGATGGCGACGATGACGAATGTCGGCATCGTCGGTAGCGCCCAAGCGCTGGAGTATTTGGTGGTGCGTCTTCGTGCCATTGGATCAGTTGAGAGCCGGTTGATCGCCGATGAGATCGCCCGCGAAGTCGCCAAGGTTTTGGGTCCACTCGTGGCACGGATGGACAGGCCCGAGCGCGGTGGTCGATGGACTAGCTACCTTGCCGAGCGTGGAGTCGGGATGGAGGCGGTCATCGATCGGCTGTTGCCCCGAGCCCTCACGGAGCCGCCAACACCTTTTGCTGCGCCTCTTGTGCGCTTACTCGAGGCCGATCCCAACGGAGAGCAAGAGGTCATTGCTTGGATGCTCTATGAGCGCAGTGGGCTGGAGTTTGCAGCCTGTCGGCGGCGTGCTCGAGAGTTCTCTGAAGCCCAGTTGTCGGAGCTCTTTGACGCGTATGTAGGCGACCGCGATAACCGACGGCACAAGCCATCGCGCGCATGGGAGATGACTGCCTACACCTTTGAGATCGAGACCGACTACGGGTCATACCGTGACCTCGCTAGACATCGACTCTTGACACTGCTTGAACAGGATCCTGTTCACGTCGGAGGTTACCAGGTTGATGAGCGGCTGATCGAGGAGGGGCTACTGGAGCGCATCGATCCCGTGTTTGGCGATGCGTTCCGGTTCGCGGACGATGTCCGCGATGATCTGCGCGCTTCGGCCAGAATGGTATTGCCGATGGCGGCTCGCGTCCGCTTTGCGCTGCGGCTCAATGCTAGGGAGTTGTTGCATATGGTGGAGTTGCGTTCCCAGCCTCAGGGGCACCCGGTCTATCGTAAGATAGCCCAGGAGATGTATCGGTTGCTTGAATCGGTGGGTCATCACCGGATCGCCGCGAGCATGCAATTCGTTGATTTGGATGACCACATCCTGGGCCGAAAGGCCCAAGAACAGCGCACGATCCAAAAACTTCAAAAATAGGTCATTTTGAGGAACTAAACGACCTCCAAACTGGTTAGCATTGCCGAATTGAAAGATGCAACGCACAAGTGAAAGAGGTAGAGATGGCTAGTCGAGAAAAAGAGACCAAGAGTCAGACGCCGGTGGATGCCAGTGATGAAGAGCTCGACGACGAGTTCGATGATGAGGCTGTCGCTGATGATGAACTCGACCTTGATGATGAACTCGTAATCGACGACGAGCTTGACGAAGAGCTTGACCTTGATGATGACATGGATGTTGACGAAGAGGTTGACGACGAAATTGTTCTCGACGATGAAGACGCGGTGGTACTGCAAGAGATTTCACCGGATGAGGAAGATGACGATGACGACGAAGAGGCTGAAGAGTCGGATGACGATACTGATGAGGCCGATGACGTCGACGATGATGAGGTCGAATCGGCACTCGACGATATCTTGCGGGAGCGCTTCGTGGTCGCAGAGGTCGACGATGAGGAGGAGGTGGACGAGTCAGGAGACACGGTCGTTCGGGTCAAGCCGCGTCAACCTGATGAGTTTGTCTGCCAGTCGTGTTTCCTTGTTAAGAGTATGATTCAGCTCGCGGATTCCGAGAAGATGTTCTGCCGGGACTGCGTCTAGTAGGCTATAGGTAACGTGTCACTGTTGGCACGGTCCGAAAGGAGTAACAATGGCTACACAGGAGACTCCGTCGTTTGACTTCGATGAACTCAAGAAGGAGGTCGTCGATCGTTTAGTCTTCCAGCCGATTGGTCTGCTCGCTGCGGTTGTCAAGACGCTTCCGAATGCAGCGGAGGAGGGACGCCGGGTTGTAGAGGGTCCTCTTCAGACTGCGAAGTTCGTTGGGGATATGGCCGCCGGTGTTTTCAAGGCCAAGTATGGTGCACAGATCACCGACGTAGAGAACAAGGTGGCTGATGTACGCCGAACGGTTGAGGGTACTGCGGATCTGGTGATTAAGACAGCCCAATCAAGGGTCGCAGGGTTTTCTGATCGTACTGCGACTCATCGAGAAGATGGAGCTTCGAGTTCCGAGAAGAGCCCCACCGTTGACGAGACTGTCGTACACGAAGCGGAGGGAAGCGAGACCGTTGGCGGGATTGTGGGTTACGAGTCCATGACGGCGGCTGAGGTCATAGGACACCTGGATGAGCTCACGCTCGCACAGCTTGGTGAAGTCGAGGCCTTTGAGCTTGAACACCGTCGGCGTCGTACGGTCCTCGGGCGCGTCTCAAAGCTTCGCGAAGAGCACCAATAGATACCTAGCAACACCACCATTGTGGATGTCCTCGGGCCCGGCGTACAGCGATGGCTGTGTGCTCGGGCTAGGGTCGTTTTTGGTCGGTATGTGGCCCATTGAGTCTCATGCTGGCCAAGGCATTCGACTAGCGAGTGATCGGGCATGTCGTGTCGTTAGGCGGGGGTCGATTCTAAAGTCACGACTCATGTGTCCTTGGGGTCAGTTTGCGGCGGTGACCAATTGGGTTGGCGTCAGCGTAGGTGGAGTTTGTACAGTACTTGGCGAACTCCAGGGGCAAGCGGAAGTCGGATTGCCTGAGCGAAGGGTGCCCACGAGGCTTGGAGTGCGTCGCTTGTGGCGCGCACCGATCCAGGGTTGGCGATGACGTCGCAAAGGAAAGCGATGATGACATAATCTTTGAGCGCAGTGTGAAGCTCAAGTTCTGCCACCAGCTGCAGGGGATGCAGATCAATGCCGATCTCCTCTTGTGTTTCTCTGCGCAGCGCCTCGACAATCCTCTCGTTTGGCTCGACTTTCCCACCCGGGGGAGCCCATTGTTCTGGCCATGCAGGCGAGCGCCTGACGAGAAGTATTTGGTCGTTGTAAATGGTGATTGCAGACACCGCCATCTGCACCCGCCTCGCTTGACTCGGCACCAACGGCGGACGCAACGCTAGAGTGCCCTGACGACGCGGATTCGTTCAGCACGAAAGCCCTGAGCCTCGTACGTTAGTTTGGCAATACGGTCGCCAGGCCGCACCCATCCCGTGCAGGTACTACAACCGGATTGACGCGCGAACGCGATCGCCTCTTCTAGAAGTGATTCTCCGATGCTTAGATCACGTAATTCTGGCTCAACGTAGTGGAAGGTGATCTCCGCGTTGGTACCGACGACGTTAATCGCCAGGAGGCCAGCCGGAACACCCTCATAGTGCGCGACGACGAATGCCGAAGGTTCCCTAAGGGCGTCCTCACCATCGAGCCAACCTTCAAAGTCGGCGGGGATGTGGGCTAGTGAAACAACCTCAATGCTCAAGCGTCACGCGTTGTCAACAGAGGTGTCTTCGGCCGGAGTGGTCTCGGGTACGATTACATCTTCGACCGGAGTGGCCTCCTCATGGACCACGGCCGTTGGTGTGCTGCCTGGTGTGGTTTGCTTTGCAGGACGAGAGGTCTTAGGAACCTTCGCGAGAATCTCTGGCCGAGGGGGCGGGGGAACGGAGACTCCAGTGAGTGCAGCTAACGCTGGGATACGCCCGGCATTTTCCTTAGCAAACTCGATGAGCTCTGGTGTTGCATCGGTTGGAAGGCTCCGTGGCTGCACCTGACGACGGATTGGGCTTTGCGCAACCGCATCGATAAGCACCATCCACCGATCGGAGGGTGTCTCAGCATTCATCTCCTCGTTACAGCTGGCAACCATGCGTTGTGTGACTTCGGTCGGCAACTTAGCCGAAGAATCGGGTAGTTTGGCGGCCAGTCGGAGGGCACGCACGAGCCTGTTTTGTTCAAGAGCTTCCGCCACTTCGCTCTGCCATTTCTCTGTTTCGAGGCGTGTACGGGAAGTAAGCACGTCGGTGAGTTTGGCTACGAGTTCAGTAACCTGTGGATTCTTGGCCGATCGGTCAGCGGCTGCGACGATGGAGCGTAGATCCTTGAGTGAGACATCGTTGGCAACCTCGATGGCTGCTTCAGCGCGGTCGAGCCAAGTGGCAACGCGGAGCCTTGGCAGAATGTCCTCAGCGATCTTGAGGGTGGCGTCAACCGGCGTCTCTGGGTTCCCTGCAGCAGCTGCACGGGCGTTCTGCTCGGCGATTGCGGTCCTGACTGCAGGAAGACCTCCCCTCATCAGTGCCTCGCCGATAGGACGATGTTCTGGGAGTAGGGCTTCAATGACCTCCTTGCGGTGAAGCTCCTTTGGGTGAAGCCGCTTTGGTTCTGGGCGAATGGGTCTGCGCCGGTCGGTGGCACCCGGTCGACTGCGGGCAGTTCGAGCGGAGCTACCGGGCCGCCGATCGCCATCGTTTGGCCGGTCATTGCGGACGCCTCGCTCTCGTGGATTCTGTCCACTCCTAAGGCGATCGGCTCCTTGACTTGGACGTTCGTTGCTTCCTCGCGCTCCCCGGTTTGGGCGATCCTTCTTCTTGAGGGATATCGTCACTGCGGGTTCGTCGGAAGAGGAACCGACAAGCTCGATCCGATTGTCCCCCTGCTTCTTCTTGGTCGCTGGCGCTGTGACGGCGAGGACTTCGATTCCGTCAAGTCCCATTTGGACCTCAGCTTTTGTGATGTCGCCGATTTTGGCACCCTCGTAGAGGAGTTTCGTCGCGACCGTTCCCTTTGGACTCCGTGCTCCTGCAGCACGCCATGTCCAGCTATCGCTGTCAAGCTGACTTGTCAACTCAATCTCGAGTTTGGTCGCCATGAACCTCCACCTAACCAGTTAGTAAAATTGCAGTGATTGACGATCGATCGCCATCGGGCAATACTAGTCGGGTGCTAGAAACGGGTCAGCAGCTAGCCTGGTGCGAATGCGTTTAGGTGCTCACGTGTCGGCAGCTGGTGGTTTTGATGGCCTATTACAACGTTCTCATGGGCTTGATGTCGAGGTGGCCCAGTTCTTTCTGTCCTCCCCGCGGACCTGGCGTTTTCGTCCGCTTGCTCCGGCTAAGGAGGGGGCCGTGATGGAGGTGGCACCCAATTTTGGAGTCAGCCATCTCGTGGTGCATGCGCCGTACCTTATCAACCTTGGATCTGACGACCCTGAACTGATCGGCAAGTCGGCAGAGCTGCTCACCTCGATTATGGCAGCCGCTACCGAACTCGCCCTGAGCGGTGTGGTTTTGCATCCGGGATCGCACAAGGGTCGCGGTTTCGATGCGAGTCTGGTTTCGTGGAGTCAAGCCATCGAGGCGACCGTGGGTATCGCGACACCGACAACGAAGCTCTTGCTCGAGAACACCGCCGGTGGCGGCGGTGCAATGGGTCGATCTGTCGAGGAGCTCATCGCTCTCGTCGATCGGTTGAACCGTCCGAGTGCAGTTGGCATATGCATTGATACTCAGCACCTCTTTGCCGCTGGATACGATCTTCGAGAACGTGGCGTGCGCGACGAACTCTCTGCTGAACTGGCGGAGGCATTCGGCTCCGTCGCGGTCGTACACCTCAATGACTCGGCCACAGATCTCGGTTCAGCCCATGACCGACATGCGAATCTTGATGAGGGTGAGATCGGCCTTGATGCGCTGATTGAGTTTCTTGATCATGACGTCTTCCGGTCGGCGGATGTCATCCTCGAAGTTCCTGGCGATGGTGACGGTCCGCGTAATAGCGACATCGCGTTGCTGCGCCAGCGCTGCCACGCCTATGGGTTGGAGTAGCCTTTGAGGTTCGGGCGTTGCATCCATCATTGAGTTCTGCCCGACCGCCAGGCATTGGCAGGGGTGGGCGTATCTGTCATGAGATGCCAGTCGTGCAAGAGTCGGTGTCCATGATGGCGAGCACGTCGCGCGTAGCGCTCATGTCGTGAGTTCAAGGTTATGTGACGTTATGGAGTTCGCTGGTGAGGCTAATGACCGGAATCGACACGGGTGCGCTCGTCTGGGCCAGCAATGGCAGGGATCCAGAGATTCCTGCGACGCTGTAGGTCCCTTGCCAGTGTTCGACGAGGACCGCGCGGATTACGCCTGGGTGGGTGGGTCGGTACCAGGTGCTCTTGTCAGGACCGGCTGGGGGCGCCGTACGGGGTTCGGAGCTCGAGAAGCCCCAACTGAGCCAACCATGTGCCGCAATCGAGAGTTTCCCGTCATTGGTAGTGACGGTGAGGGCGGTGCTCGTGGTGCTGGAGGTGATGAGTTCTAGGGGGATGTTGACGAGACCAAAGGAGGGGTTGACCTGGATGTGTGGGGACGGCAAGCGATCCTCGACGATCTGGGTCCATATCCGTAGCAGGTTGAGGGTGCCGACTGGGTTGGCGTCGCATCGCGGATAGACACTGAGGCGCGCCCATGCAGCCTGTGCCCACGCGAGCTCGGCCTGATAGACGCTTTGGGAGCTGGTGATGACCGCGTGATAGGTGACGCAGCTTACAGCGAGACTGCTCGCGGTGTGGGTCACGAGCGAGGGCACGAACACCGGCTCGGGGCCGATCTTCGATGTGCCGGTTCCGGTCGTTGACCCGTTCGACCCGCGCAGAACGATCCGATAGGTTGACCCAGAGCCCCCACCTGAGGCGATGACGCCAGTCAGTTGAAACGGAGCTGATCGCGTCGCCGATACCAGGGATATGGATACCGCCAACGAAACAACAATGACCGATATGAGCGTGCGCACAGACCCTCCTTGGTGTTGCTCGTACTAGGGGCGGACCCAGAATTGGACCAGCTCCCATTGCTGCGATGCACGTTGGCAATGGTGCCTTCCTGGTGCAGTGGAAATCCCCTTTGCGCTAGTGATTCGCTGCTCATCCATGAGCACTTCTCGACGTTACTATCCAAGGAGAGAGCTGTCAAGCCAGAGGTCTAGCCCAACTTTCGGAGTACCCCCGTATCACCCCAGCGCAGCGTGGTCTGAGCAGTTCAGTGGGACACTACCAATGCGCCGCAGTTGTCTTGATACGCCGGAGTGGATCCCGGACCACAAGAGGGGA